>JAISTO010000026.1 GCA_031272575.1 Treponema sp.
TCCGGCTGCGTACCTTCAGGTACGCGGTCGACAAACACGCGGGCCGCGGCAAAGAGGTTGCGCTGCAACAGGGCCATGTCGGTGTGTAGTTGCACTTCGATGATGACAGCCTCGTTGGCAGCGGTTATGATCTCCACGTCAATGCGGATACCGCGCTCGTCGGGGTACTTGTGGTGGCGCTGGGGCGTGACGGAGAGCACCTTGCCGATGGTAACGCCGTCACAGGCGAGCACCGCGCCGATGAGGCTGGCGGCAGCCAGGCCGGCGTGTTCGGCGTCGGAAAAAATAGCGCCCACCACCGGATCGGCCAGAGGGGACAAGGGGATGGGTTTATCACGTTCGCTCATAGGACAAGTATAAGGCGGCAGGCGGGATGGTGTCAAGTCGGCTCTTTCGGTTACTTTTTGAAATGGCAAACTTCGGTCGGTCGGGGGTCGGGGGCCGCGGTCTTTTTCCATGCGGAAGAGGCCGGGGGCTTGGTTTTTTTGGAGGGGATTCAGTCGAAAAGGTCGGAGTGGGAGCCGGTACGCTCAAAGACCACATATCCTTAAGACGCTTTTCCATGAGCGCGTATTCCTTTCTAAACTTCTTGTGACGTACAGGGGTTAGCATTGGTCAATTTCCCCTCAAGTCCGCGAGGAATGCATCAAAAGAATCAAACTTCTGCATGGGGAGTTCCCCCCGAAGCATCGCCTCGGTCTCCTCAAAAGCCGCGATGGTTTCGGCGTTGGGGGTGTGATAATACTCGCAGAGCGGACAGGGGACGCCGGCGGCCATCTCTGCCTCGGTGAGCGGCGCGGGGGAAGGTCCCCGGCGGCGATTGGCGGCCTTACGGCTCCCCTTCTCCAATGCCGAGCGGACCAGGGTTTCAAGCCAGCCAGGACTCGTTTCATCCTGTTCGGCGGCATACCGGGCCAGGTGGTCCGGCAGGTTGATGGTAACTGCGGTCATGGTTCAAGTTTAGCGCATGGGAGGCGGAAGTGTCAATCTGGCAACCGCTCGCGTCCCCTTGATTTTTTTAGGAAAAATCACTATAATTAAACATGCTAAATCAAAGGAAGAGGTTTGCATTCCATGGCCATATATACCCGAGCCGCGTCTGTGCGGCTTTCCGGCACATTTGTTTTTTCTCTGTGCATTACGCTGCTCGCGGGGGGCTGTCTCGATCCTATCGCGTACGTTCCCTACGACGCGGCGATTCCGGACATCATTGTGCAGCCGGAGGGGTTTTCATGCAGCAAAGGGGCGGATCCGCAAGAACTTGTGGTCGAAGCGGCGGCCAGCGACGGGGGGAGTATCAGTTACCAATGGTATACTTACGCGGACAGCAACCCGTCGAGAGTAACATTGAATCCGGGGAGCGTTTGCCGGCCCATTACCGATACGAAGGGGATACACTATTACTACGCGGAGGTCACCAATTACAATCCTAACCGTCAAAATAAAACGGCGGTGCGGGAAAGTGTGCATGCGAAGGTGATCGTTGACATGTCTGTGGTGAGCAGTCTCGACCTGACGGGGGTCATTCCCGCGCCGGTAAGCGGGGAGGAGCCGAAGGCGGCGTCCTCTTACAGCGGGGAGTACACGGTGGGGAGCATTCAGTGGACGGACATTACGGGGGGCGGGATTGGGGCCACGCCGCCGGTGTTCACGCTGGGGCATACGTACCGGGCTGCATTCACGCTCTATGCGGGGAGCGACCGCTGTTTCGCGGGGCTGCCCGTAGGAACGGGCAGCGATCCTTACGCGGGGACATGGACAGCGGGGGAGGAGCCATCGGAGACGAACTTCTACCATCTGGACGCGTCCACCGTCGTACAGGCGCTCAATCTGGACAGCACGATACAGATAATAATCACGTTTATGCCTGCGCAGGGCATAGCGGTAAGCAGTCTTGACCTGACGGGGGTCATTCCCGCGCCGGCGGCCGGGGCTGCCGTCGCTTCATCTACGTACAGCGGTGAGTACACGGTGGGCGCTGTCACCTGGACGGACATATCCGCCGCGCCGCTTACGCCGGTCAATCCGGTTGCCGCCTTTGCTGCCGGGCATACCTACAGCGCCGGCTTCACCCTCAGCGCGGCCGCGAACCGGAGTTTCGAGGGGCTTCCTGTTGGGACGGGGAGCGAACCGCAAGCGGGGACATGGACAGCGGGGCTGAGCAAAACGCCCTCCGCAACGAACTTCTACCACAGAGGGGCAGTGTCTGTGGTGCAGTCGGCCAACACCGGCGTCACGATAGACATTACCATCACCTTCACAATGACGCTGGAACTGTCCGGCACACCCCAGGGGAGCGGTGTCGTAACCGCGATAGACGCGGAGGTCACAAAGGTCTACTTTACCCTGGATAATGAATACTCAGGCACATGGAAGGTCTACACGGCGGCAGCGGGGGGCACTGCCTCCGCCGCGCTGAGCGCTTCCTTCAGCATGGTAAATAACATGCCTATCCTCACGCTGAAATCGGCGAGTCCGATAAGCCCGCGGGCCTACTATGTGAGCGTGACGGAAGCGGGCAAGGGTGAAAGCGGGCGGCTGGCCCTGTGGGGGCCGCCTCTCGATGACACCACCCCCCTGAGCCTTGCGGCGCGCTTCCGCATCCCCGAAACCGCCCTGCCAAGCGGCGCGGGCGGGGTGTACGCGGTGTTCACCCTGCTTCACACCTACATTGGGGATGTTGTCGACAAAGGTGAAGTGAACGAGGATAACGGCTACGCCATACCGGCCATCGCCCTGGGCGACTGGGTCGACCTGCAGAGCCTCACGGTGTTGGCCTACGACGGCGACGGCGGCTTCAGTGTTACAAATGACGAAGTGCCGGACCACGGCCGCCTCCTCCGGCTCCTCGTGGTGGGGAACAACTCGTTTAACACAGACAGGGCGCAGGCCATCGGAGGGGATTACAACCCGGCAGATGACATAAAGACCCACAACAACGGCACGCCGCATTTGGTGTTCCAGTTCCAGAACCTGTTCGACGCCCGCAGGATGAACGGAAGCGGCAACGATGGCTACTTCGCTTGTGATATTCGGGACTACCTCAATATAAATTACATCACCGGTCTTACTAACGCGGGTCTCCCGGCGGGCTGTCTTTTCGCGCCCATCCAGTATACGCTCAATGCAACCAACAGCGGAATCACACGGATTACGGACGAGGTGTGGCTTCCCACGATGCGGGAACTTTTCTGGAATGACCCGTACGTGCTGGCAAACGGCCACATTTACGATAGGGAAATCCCGGAAGACCAGCCCCGGCTGGAATACTACACCGATAATGATACGCGGAAAAAAGGAAAACTGGATGCCGGCGCCGATTATACCTGGACTGCAAGCACACATCACTACGGCAGCAACGATGGCTTCTGTGTTTTCGACGCCAGTACCGGCACCATCGCATCATATCCTGACGACGGGAGTAACGCCGCAAACGCGATGTGGGTCTGCCCGGCGTTCTGCGTGAAGTAGGGGATTCCGCGGTCAAGCCGCGGAATGACACGGCGGGAGGGGGCCGCGGAATGGCGTGGGCGTCCCTGCCCCCTGCTTCACCGTAACAGAAAGATTGAGTTCAATCCGCAAACCCCTCGCTACTCCTCCAGTATACGCATCAGCGCCTTGTGGATATAGAGTGTTTCTTTTCCCAGCCTTGTGCTGGACAGAATTTGACAAGTTTCCAGTTCTTTCAGATACTTGGATGCGGTTTTTCTGTTGACATTGATTTTGTTCACCACGAAATCTATTTTTGAATAGGGGTGCTCAAAGATCAACTCCACCAGTTCCCGGGAATATATTTTGGGGCAATGCGCTTTCACCCGCTCTGTAGTCAAGTCAAAAAGTTCTTTTATCGCCCTGACTTTTTCCAGCGTCAACTTTGCTGTTTGTTCAATGCCGTCCAGCATAAACAAAACCCAGTCTTCCCACATTCCTGACGTCCGCGTCCGCGAAAGAAGCGAATAGTAGTCGCTTTTCCGCTTGATTATAAACGAACTCAGGTACAGTATCGGCGTATCAAGATGCTGTTTCAGCAGCAGATAGAGAATGTTCAAAATACGCCCGGTTCTGCCGTTGCCGTCATAGAAAGGATGTATGGTTTCAAATTGATAGTGAAGCACCGCCATTTTCCAGAGGCTGTCTTCCGCGTCGTTTAAGTACGCGCAGAAATTGTTGAGCAGAGCGCAAATGGTGTCGTAATCCTGCGGCGGCGTATAGACTACATCGTCTGTGGCGCTGTTCACCAGGGATGTGCCGGGGAGTTTTCTTATTCCCGCATTGTTTCCAATGATGAGTTCCTGAATTTTGACGATGTCGGATATTCTGATCATGCCGGTTTGCCGGATAATGTTAAAGCCCTTATAGACAGCCTGCCGGTAGTTCAGCACCTCCTTTGCGGCAGGGTCTGCCGCCGTGAGATTTGACGCAAGAGCCTTATACAATTCATCCTGTGTAGTAATAATATTTTCGATAGCGGAACTCTCCTTTGCTTCGCTTATCCCTATCGTGTTTATCAGGATGTACGGATTCGGCATGGTATGGGCAAAGCCCTTCAGTTCGGCAAGCGCCTGCCTTGCGCTCGCTTCTTTGCGCAAAATCAGGAGGCTCTCGATTTTCCCCAGGCCCGGGGGCATAAGGGGCACTGACTCTCCTGCCCCAATCACCGCAGACATACTCATGTTCACATTTTCCTGAATTTTGCCCACGTTGTCAAGGTCATGTCCAAAAAACGCGGATTTCTGCCCACGTTCCACGGTCGTGTCCAAAAAACGCGGATTTTTGCCCACGTTCCCACGGTCGTGTCCAAAAAACGCGAATTTTTGCCCACGTTTCTCCTCCGGTCTATGCGTTTATCGTGACTTTCTACCGCCCCCTTGACGCGCAGGCCCCGTATTCGCTATGATAAAAAAAAGCACTTGGAGGGCTTTATGATAAACAGTGAACAATACCGCATTCTCAGCGCCCGGCTCCGCGCGGAGGAGGATGACGACGATGACGAGGAACCGGAAGCGGCGGGGATAAAACTCGGCGATCCGCTTGTGCATCGAATGCTCAAAACGCGGAACATTCTTCTTTCAGGCGAGATTGACAAAGACCTCGCGGAAAAGGTGATCAAACAACTGCTGCTGCTCGAAAACATGGGGGAAGCGCCTATACGCATCTTTATAGACAGCCCTGGCGGGGACGCGGACGCGGGTTACGCTATTTTCGACATGATCCGTTTCGTGAAGCCGCCGGTTTGGACTATCGGCATGGGGCTTGTGGCGAGCGCGGCGGCAATCGTGCTGCTGGCGAGCCCGCGGGAACGCAGAGTAGGGCTGCCCAATAGCCACTACCTGATCCACCAGCCGCTCTCCGGCATTCGCGGCGTCGCCAGCGACATCGAAATTCACGCGCGGGAACTCGATAAACTGCGCGAAAAAATCAACCGCCTCATAGCGGAGGAAACGGGAGTATCGCCCGATCAGGTAAAAAAAGACACGGACCGCGACTACTGGATGACCTCCGAGGAGGCCGTCACTTACGGGCTGCTTTCAAAGGTGATCGTCTCCCGCGCGGAAGTGTAGGGCGCCGCGGCAGTTTAGATGCCGGCCCAGTTGGCCAGCAGCGCGAGGCCGGCGGGGCCGGATTTTTCAGGATGAAACTGTACGGCCGTGAGCGCGCCCCGCTCCACGGCGGCGCAGTAGCGCAGCCCGTAGCAGGCCCAGGCCGCGCTTACGGAGTCGTCGTCCGGGCAGGCGTAGTAGGAATGGATATAATAGAAAAATGTGTCGTTTTGGATGTTTTTGAAGACGCGGGAGGCGGCGCGGGCTTCGGTCTGATTCCAGCCGATCTGCGGCACCTTGCGGCAGGGGAACTTCTTCACCGTGCCGGGGATAAGGCCCAGCCCGCGAATCGCGCGGCCCTGCACCGGCGGGGCCTCCTCGGACGAGTCGAAGAGCGCCTGCAGGCCGATGCAGATACCCAGAAAGGGCCGGTCGCGCTTGATCCACTCGCGGAGCGCGTCCGCGTAGCCTGACTTTTCCAGCATATCCATCGCCGAGGCGAAATGCCCGTCCCCCGGAAAAATGACGCTGTCGAAAGGGCCATGCGGCCCCAGTTCCTCGGGCCCCCGCGCGAAGCGCGCCTCGAGCCCGAGGCGGGCGAGCGCGTTCGTGACCGAGCGCAGATTCCCCGCGCCGTAATCGAGGATGCCGATCATGCGAGTACGCCTTTTGTCGAGGGGATAGTATGCGCCGCGCGGGGGTCGATCTCGCAGGCCTCGCGGAGCGCCCGGCCCGCGGCCTTGAAGAGCGCCTCCATCTTGTGGTGGTCGCTGCGCCCGCGGAGCACGTCGAGGTGCAGCGCGAGGCCGCAGGCCGAAGTGAAGCCCTGCCAGAAGTCCTCGAAGACCGCCGGATAGAAGGCCCGCTCCCGGCCCTGCTCTTCTGCCATGAGCGGCTCGCCCGAAAGGGGCGCGTGGTACTCAAGGAAGGGCCGGCCGGAAAGGTCGCAGGCCGCGCGCGCGAGCGTCTCGTCCATCGGGTAGAGGCAGGAACCCGCGCGCCGCAGCCCGCGGCGCTCGCCCAGGGCCTCGCGAAAACAGCCCCCCAGCACTATCCCCGTGTCCTCCACGAGGTGGTGGGGGTCCACATGCAGGTCCCCGGCCGCCTTTAGGTCCAGGTTGAAAAGCCCATGCCGGGCAAACGCCGTAAGCATGTGCCCCACAAAGCCCAGCGGATACGAGAGCCGGGCCTCGCCCGTGCCGTCGATATTCAGAGTAATGGTGATGTCCGTCTCCGCGGTCGCGCGGGACACGGTTGCGCTGCGTACGGGCATGGGCTCTCCTTTGCCGCCTTCGTCAAACCGCGGCTTGACCGTTCGTCAAACCGCGGCTTGACGCTCCTAGCGCCGGGGGCCCCGGTCACGGCCGAAGTTGCTCTCGCGGTAGGGGCCGTCGCGGTAACTGCTTTCGCGGTAGGGACGGTCGCGGTAGCCGCCGCCGTCCCGGCTGGGGCCGTCCCGGTACCCGCCGCCGCCGCCGTAGCCGTCCCGCGAGGGGCCGCGGGGGCCGTCGCGGTAGCCGCCGCCGTCCCGCCCGGGGCCGTCCCGGTACCCGCCGCCGCCGCTGTAAGGGCCGTCCCGGCTGGGGCCGCGGGGCGGGGGCGGGGTGTACGGCGTCTCGCCCTGCGGGTCGATCGCGTCAATGTAGGACAGGTTGAGCCGGCCCATCTTGTCGATCTCGAGCAGTTTGACGTCGATGACCATGCCCTCGTGCACCACATCCTCCACGCGGGCGACCCGCTGGCGCGAAAGCCTGCTTATGTGCACCAGGCCCTCCTTGCCAGGCAGTATCTCGACGAAGGCGCCGAACTCCATGATGCGGCGCACCGTCCCCTTGTAGATGCGCCCGATCTCCGGGTCGCAGACGATGCCGAGCACCGCGGTCTTCGCGTCCTCCGCGTCCTTCGCGCTCTTCCCGAAGATGGTGACCGTGCCGTCATCCTCGGTGTTGATCTTCACACTGTACTGCTCGCAGAGCGCCTTCACGTTTTTGCCGCCCGGGCCTATGAGCGCGCCGATCTTGTCAATATCGATGCGCAGGGTGACGATCTTGGGCGCGTACTCGCTGATCGCCTCTGTGGGCTTGTCGATAGTCTGATTCATGATGCCCAGGATGTGCAGCCTGCCCTTGCGCGCCTGATCGAGCGCCTTGCGCATGATCTCCGGGCTAACCCCGGCAATCTTTATGTCCATCTGGAAGCCGGTGATGCCGTCCTCGGTGCCCGCCACCTTGAAGTCCATATCACCCAGGTGATCTTCTTCGCCCAGGATGTCCGAGAGCACCGCGTAGCGGGCCCCGGGCGCGTTCGACTCGGTGATAAGCCCCATCGCGATGCCGGCGACCGGCTTCTTCATGGGGACGCCGGCGTGCAGGAGCGAGAGGGTGCCGCCGCAGACGCTGGCCATGGACGAGGACCCGTTCGATTCCATGATCTCGCTGACTATGCGGATCGTGTACGGGAACACGTCTTTCGGGGGGATCATCGCCTCGAGGGAGCGCCGCGCCAGGTTGCCATGCCCTATTTCGCGGCGGCCGGTGGCCAGGCGGCCCACCTCGCCGACCGAGTAGGGGGGGAAGTTGTAGTGCAGGATGAAGTGCTCCCGCTTGTCGCCCTCGATGTCGTCGAAGACCTGCTCGTCGAAGACCGTGCCCAGCGTGGTGACCGCCAGGGACTGGGTCTCGCCGCGGGTAAAGAGCGCGGAGCCATGCGTGCGCTTCAGCACCCCCACCTCGCAGGTGATCGGGCGTATGTCCTCGGTGCCGCGGCCGTCCACGCGGAGCCCCTTGTCCAGAATAGCGCCGCGCAGCAGTTGGTACTGGAGGTCCTCGAAGAGCGCGTCGAAGAGTTTCTTCTGCGCCGCGTCTTCCAACTGTGCGGCATAGTGGGACGCGACCTCTTTTTTGACCGCCGCGATGCCGTTGTGCCGCTCCTGCTTCGTGCCGAGGAAACAGGCCTCGGCCAGGGCCGGCCGCGCCTCGGCCTCGATGGCCTCTTTGTTTTCCAGGCTGACCGTCGCCCTGGTGAGGGGCAGTTTGGTCTTCCCGGCAAAGTCGCGGAGCCGATCCTGCACCGCGCACAGTTCGCGGATCACGTCCTGCGCCTTTTCGAGCGCCGCGATCATGAGGTCTTCGCTGACCTCCTTCGCGCCCCCCTCGACCATCGTAATGCCGTCTTTGGTGCCGGCCACGACGATTTCAAGGTCGGATTTTTCGATCTGTTCGTAGGTAGGATTGATGACCAGTTCCCCGGCCACCGAGCAGATCCGCACGCCGGCGATGGGGCCGTTGAACGGGATGTCCGAAATGTGCACCGCCGCGGAACTGGCGATGATCGCCAGGATGTCCGGCGGGTTTGTCATATCGGCCGAGAGGGTCGTGGGGACGACCTGAATCTCGCGGCCGAAACTTTTTTCGAAGAGGGGGCGCATGGGCCGGTCGATAAGCCGCGAGACAAGGATTTCCTTGTCTTTGGGCCGCGATTCCCTCTTGATGAAGCCGCCGGGAATTTTTCCCGCAGCGTAGTATTTTTCGTTATAGTCAACGGTGAGTGGGACGTAATCGAGCCCCTCTACCGCTTCCTCCGACGCGCAGACCGTGGCGATAACAGCCGCCCCCGCATACTGCGCAAAGACCGCTCCCGCGGCCTGCCTTGCAATCCTGCCGGTTTCGAGCACCAACTCCTGCCCGGCAATGGTGTAAGAGACTTTTTGTGTCATACCCCTACTTCCTTAACCCCAGTTCCTTGATGAGGGAACGGTACCCTTCCAGGTTCGTACGCTGAATGTACTTCAGCAGCCTTCTCCGCTTGCCGACCAGTATCAAAAGCCCCCGCTGGCCGCCTTTGTCCTTTTTGAACCGCTTGCAGTGCTCCGTCAATTCCTTGATCCTTTCGGTAAGGAGGGCAATCTGCACTTCCGATGCGCCGGTGTCTTTTTCGTTTTTGCCGAACTTCGCCACTGTCGCGCGCACGCTTTCGCTTGTTAACGCCATCTGTTACTCCTTCTTCTTTTCTATGGCCCCCTGGCCACGATGGTCACTTTTTCAGCGCGGGGCTCGGGGGAAAGGATGCGAGTGCCTTCCACCTCGACCCGCGTTTCTTTGCCCGCGCTGAGCGCCGTGTAGACGCCCGCCGCCGGCGCGAGCAGGCCCGCCTCCGAAAGGTCGTACGCCCAGCGCCGCGGCCCCGCGCCGCGCGGCGTTATGCCGCGCAGGTCGATTTCCAGCCGCCGCCCAAGCAGCGCCTCTGCCAGCGCAATATCCCCGGCGGCAAGGGCCTCCCGTATCCGCGAGGAACTTACCACGCCGCCCGCGGCCCGCAGCGCAGGCAGCGCCTGCGCTTCGATGCCCCGCGCCGCGCACCAGGCCAGCAGCACGGCCGCGTCCATGCCCCGGCCCCGGCCGCAGCAAAAGTGCTCGCCCACCGCGATGAACCGGGGCTGCCACGCTTGCATAACCAGGCTGATAAAATCGCTCCCTTCCATGTTACACAACGCTTCGGAAAAGTCAAGAGGGATAACCCGCGCGATGCCGCGCCCGCAGAGCAGTTCTTCTTTTTGCCGGGGACTTGAAAGGTCGCCCGCGTAGGAAGCCGGCGCGAGCGCCCGTTTCGGATTTTGCGAAAAGGTGATGACGGTAGGATGCGGCCCCGCCGCCGCCACCGCCTCGAGGAGCGCCTGATGCCCCAGGTGCACCCCATCGAACACCCCAATCGTCAAGGCGCAGCCCGGCGCCTCTGGGGAGGGGAAAAACGTCACTCCGCGACTTGTTCGCGGAGTCTGCCTTTCGATAGATTCCGCGGTCGAGCCGCGGAATGACGACCGTGCCTCTTCACCCAAACGATATCCCCGTTTCCGGGCTCATCGAGCGGATCACCGCCAGGGACTCGAGGCGTATGCCCTTCTCGCGGAGCCTGCGGCCCCCGTTCTGGAAGCCCTTCTCGATAACGATGCCGGCCCCGGCCAGACGCGCCCCGGCCTTGCTGACGATCTCCACCAGCCCGTCCAGCGCGCAGCCGTTGGCCAGGAAGTCGTCGATAATGAGGATAGAGTCGCTCTCTTTGATAAAGGCCCGGGGCACGGTGACCGTGTAGTCGACCCCATGCGTGTACGAGGTGACCTCCGCCGTCCACACATTGCTGTCCACGTTTTTGGCCCGGAACTTGCGCCCGAACACGACCGGCACCTTAAAGTAGAGCCCCGTGATACAGGCGATGCCTATGCCGGAGGCCTCTATCGTGAGGATACGGGTAACCGGCGTGTCCGCAAAGCGCCGCTTGAACTCCTGGCCTATCGCGTCGTAGAGCAGGGGGTCGACCTGCTGGTTCAGGAAACTCCCCACATTGAGGATATCCCCGGGGAGGACACGGGCCTCCTGCCGGATACGTTCTTCGAGAAGGCGCATGGGTTAAGCCGTTTCCTCGCCTTCATTATCATCGACGAGCGGCGATTCATCGTTCTCGTCATCGTTCTCGTCATCGCTCGGGGGCTGCGCCGGAGTGGCCGGCGCGTCGGGGACGGCCAGATGCGCTTTCGTTATGTCCTCGGCGGTGACCTCGAAGGCGTTGCCGAGGACCTCGCGCGCGGGCGCGGTCTTCCCGCGCCCGCTTTGCAGGACAATCCTGAACTCGTAGAGCCCCGGCTGCGCGAGGGTGGCGTCGCTGTCCTCTATGCCGACCGATTTTTCGCCGGTCTGGTAGAAGTCGAGATCGGAGAAGAGGGGCGCGTCGGCGAGATTGGCCGGCTCGTAGAGGGGCTTGCCGTCAGAGCCTAGGGCGGTAAAATCGCGGAACGACCACAGGAAGGAGGCGTTATCATTTGCGACCGTCGCCCCCATTTCGCGGAAATAGACTTTGCCATCCCGTAGAACTTCGAGGTAACTGCCGTAGGGCGTGTCATCTTGCGTTTTCAGCTCCTTTCGCCCGTAGCCTATGAGGAGCCAGAGGTAACTTTCCCCCGTCGGGGGATAGGTGCCATCGTTTGTAACATTTGTGTTGAAAGTACTCGTGTCCCCATCGAGAAGGCGCTCGAAAACGAGGGGGCCGGAAAAGAGGGTGGCCGGTTTCAGTTCGAGGGGATTGTCGATATTGCTTACCGTGGGGTCGAGCACCGATGCGGCGGTAATGATGAGTGTACCGGCCTCGCCGGCGGCAATGGTCAACGCTCCGGTTTCCGGGTCGATTATTGTTGAAGCCGCCTGTGTCCCCTCCAGGGTCCAGGTGACCTCCTGCGAAGGCCCGTTTTCGCCGAGCACCTCGGCAAACAGGCGCAGGGGGGGGCGGGTGTACCTGGCGTCAGCGCCGGCAGGGGCCACCCCCGCGCCCGGCGCGTACACGGTGGCGCCGCCCGCGGCCCGCACTATAACCGCCGTAACCGTAGGCTGCCCCGGGATGATTCGTTTGACGAGGGGGTTCGTGCAGCCGGCGGCCGCCAAAAGGAGCGCGGCAAGCGCCGCGAAAAGGAATTTTTTCATACTGTACCGCCTTACACGTTAAAGCCCAGGTTGAGGCCGGCCCCGTAAATGTAAGGGTAGCCTGCCCGGACATACGGTTCGATATACGCGTTCTTGTTCGCGCCCATGAAGGCGCGGAACCCGAAACTTATGCCGCCCACGGCCGTTGACGCCAGTGTGCGCTCGCTGAAGAGAATGCCTATCCCCCCCTCGAACTGCAAAAACGCGTGGACGCGCGGCCCGTTGTAGTAGTACGAGCGGATTAGCACGCCGGCCTCGACCGTGTGGACCCACACGAGGTCGTGCGCGTAGAGGAGTTTTGCCCCTATGCTCCACTTGTTCGACATTTGGATGTCGTAGATGAAGTTTGCGGCCAGCGCGTAGGGCTTGTCGGACGAGTACATATTGACCTCGCCGCCGACCGCCCAGGTCATGCCCAGCGCCGGAGCGGCCTGCGCCGCCCCCATGCCAAGCAGGAAGATCGTCGTAGACACGAATAATTTTTTCATAATGCGCCTCTTTTAGTAAGTATAGCGCGTTTTGGGGAAAAAGTCAAGTGGGTGGGTAGGGAGTGGAGGAGAGTGATGCCCTATCCCCCCCTCCGGGGGGCCAGGGGGGGGCACAGAAGATGCCATCCCCCCGCAGGGTGGATGCGGCCATTATCTCCCCCTCCGGGACTAAACTTGACCCATGTCTTAGATTAAGAATTTATCCACAGATTTACACAGATAGCGCAACTTCGTTGCGTCACAGATTTCTTATTACTAATCGTGTCTTTAATTGGTAAAAATCTGTGTGTATCTGTGGACTGTTTTAAAGATTCCTTGTTTTCGGAGTGGGCTCAAATTCGCGTTCATTAGCATAATTCGCGGTTAAATTCTTAAAATCCTGATTTTTCAGAGTGGGCTAAAGAGGTGAGACAAGTTTAGCCCCAAAGGGGGGGATTGGAACGCTGCCCCTCCACGGAGGGAGGATTTTTCATCTTTTTTCGATTTTTTTCACTTTTTTTTCAAAAAATACTTGACTCTTTTTTTTCAAAATACTATACTGGTTAACGACTGGTCGTTAACCAGTAAAAATATAATGACAAAACAGGATATTGTGGATGCCGCTTTTCGGGCCTGGGGGCGCAAATTGTACCTCACGGTGAGCCTGAGCGACGTGGCGGGTGAACTGGGGGTCACCAAGCCCGCGTTATACCGGCATTTCAGAAATAAGCAGGCGCTTATGGACGAAATGTACCCCCGCTTCTTCGACACCCACGCGGAGGCTATCCGCGCGGACTTCGAGCGGGCGCGTTCGGCGCTGGACGGGGGGGGGGGTGGAATGGCGCAGGCCATGCTCACTATGAGCCGGGCGATGGCCGCGTACTACGCGGAGCACATCGATCACCTCGTGTTCGCGATGATGCAGGTCTACGGCGGCAGCGCCAAGAGCGGCTTCGGGGAGCAGATGTGCGCGCGGGGGGTAGACCTGGGCTGCTTCTTCACCGCGGATAGGGCCGCCGGTGTCTACCCGCCCCTCTACCAGTTGGTGATGTCGAGCGTCTTCGTCACGCTGGTCTACTTCCTGGGGGCGAGCCACACGAACGGAACCTGCAAGGCGCGCCTCACGCCGCTTTCGGAGGAGGCGCTGCAGAGCCTCCTTGCGCGGGTCGAGGGGGTCGTGTCCCGCGGGCTGGGTTTCGCGCGGGAGCGGGTACAGGGCATCGACTATGCGCGGCTCGAGGCGGCGGCAGCGGCGCGGGGCCTCGCGGCGGAAGGCGGCCCGCTGATGAAGGCCGTTGCCGAGGCGGTGGGCGAGGCGGGCATCTGGGAGGCCTCGATGCGGCGGGTCGCCGCGCTCAGCGGGCTCTCGAAGAGCAGCCTCTACGGGCACTTCAAGAGCAAGCGGGATATGCTCCGCCGGCTCTTCATGAGCGAGTTCGACCAGATCCTCAAGGCCGCGGGGGAGGCCATCCGCGCAAGCGCCGTCACCGAGGAGCAGGTCTACCTGGGGGTCTTCGCCATAACGGATTACTTTCGCGCGCGCCCCGAGATCCTCATCGCCATGGACCGCATTCGATCCCGCCGCATCGACCTGGGCAATTCGAAGCCCCCACGCTTCGACAGCATCTTCCAGGGAGTTGATTTATCGACGTGCGGTCAGAAAACTGACCTTTGTTCAGACGAGGTAGACCGCGTCAGCCATTGGGTGCTCTTCCTGATCATCAACACGCTGATGCGGAACCCCGCCGGAAAAAATTTCGCCGCCCTCCCCAACGAGAGCATCCGGACCTTATACCGGTTTATCGCGATGGGGGTGGGAGTAGGTGGGGAGTAGGGAGTAGGGTGGGGAGTAGGGAATGGGGAGTAGGGAGTAGGGTGCGCAGTTTGAAAATTTTTCGTAGTACTACTATGCATATCGGTAGTATATGAGACTTTCAAATCAAGCACCCTACTCCCCACTAGCCACTCCCTACTCCCCAAGAACCCCACTCCCCAACAAAAAGGAGTAACATGAAACGGGAAAACTTTTTTCGCTTGCCGCGCTTGTCAGCGCTGGTGGTCTTGCTGTGCATAGCGCCGGCTTCGGCGCGGGCGGCGGACGAGGCCCCTCCGGTCATTACCGTCGAGAGGGCCGTTGAGTTGGCCATAAAGAACAACCTCAGCCTCGAGGCGGAAAGTGTCAGCCTCGACACCAAAAAGCGCAAGTCGGATCTCGTGTGGAATCAATTCCTGCCGGATCTGACGGTGCAGGGCACGGTGAACAACAACCCGTATGCGGAGCAGAGTTCCGCGCTGGTACCGGATCCGACGAGCGTGGCGCTGCCGGGGATGTCCATATACGATCGCGTCATGCTGTATTCTTACGACGAGCCGAAGTGGCTCTTCAACGCGAATGTGCAGGCGAGTCTCGCGATCAGTTTTGCGCTGATCCATGGCATACGCAGTATACACCTCGACTACCAGGCCGGCCTGGTCACCATGCAGAAGGTGCGGATACAGACGGAGCGGGACGTACGCAAACTGTACTGCCAGATGCTGGCGCTCGAGCAGACGGTCGCGCTGCAAAGGGAGTCGCTCGAGATGGCGGAGCGGCGTTACCGCATGGCCGAGGCGAACTACCGGGCCGGGCTTGCGCCGCGCCTCAATATGCTGCAGGCGCAGGTCGCGGTCGAAACCGCGAAGCCTTCGCTGCGCGAGATGGAAAACAACTTCGCGCTCTTAAAGTCACGTTTCGCCATGATGCTCGGTATGCCCTTCGACAGCGCGTTCAATTTGTCACCCCTGCCGGACGCGGATATGACCATCAATCTTGATCTGGCAGACCTTATCAAAAAGGCCGCGCAGGGGAGCATAGAGATTTTGGAACTGAAGGCGAAGATACTCACCCTGGAAACGCAGAAAAAAGCGCAGGCCCTCCAGTTGTATACGCCGGCCCTCGTCTTCGCGTGGAATATGTCACCCACCTTCGTCCTTGAACCAAAGGGGGACGAGTGGATAGACTCCGGGTCTTTTTCGATTACGCTGCGGCTGGGCGTGAACGGTCTCTTCCCCTTTACGAAGGAGGGGCAGGGGCTGAAGGACACGGCCAACGGGGTGCGCTCCATGTCCATTGGGCTTACCCAGTTGATCCAGGGGACCGAAGTGAGCATTTACAACACGGTGCTCGCGCTTGGGAAAACGCAGGAGAGCGCGGAGGCGCAGCGGCAGACGGTAGAACTGGCCGAGACCGCCTACCGTCTTTCCGAGGACGCCTACCGCGCGGGCCTCCAGGATTTTCTTCAAGTGCGTGACGCCGCGCTCCAACTGAGCCAGGCGAAACTGCAATTGCTCAGTTCACAGTTTGAATATATGCAGGGCCTTATTGACCTTGAGTATAGTATCGGGGTGCCGTTTGGGACTCTGAGTGGAAAGCAGGAAGTAGGGAGTGGGGAGTAGGGAGTAGGGTCTTACCCTCCCCCCCAATCCCCCCCAAAAGGAGTTGTTATGATGAAAAAAAGGCATTTATTCCCGCTGGCGGCGGTTGCTGCCGCGTTCCTGGCGTTCGCTTGCGGGAACAAGGAAAACGATGCGGCGGATAGCGCCGCGGGGGGCGGGGAGCCCGAGGCGCCCCTCTTCGCGGTTAACACCTCTACCGCGGCGAAGGGGCTTATTCGCGACTACCTCGCGCTCTCCGGCGATATCGTCGCCGCGTCCACGGTGGACGCGTATCCGGAGGCCGCGGGTAAGGTGACGCGGCTCTATGTGAGCATTGGGAGCAGGGTCAGCCGGGGGCAGGCGCTCGCGGCGATCGACCCGTCGCGGCCCGGCATGGAGTACGAGGCCTACATACTCCGCGCGCCGGTCGCCGGCACGATCGTGGCGCTGCCCGCGCAGATCGGCATGACGCTGAGTCAGGCAGCGCCGGCGGCCCGCATTGCCGCGGGCACCGGCGCCGATACCGCGCTTGAGATCAAGCTGTATGTGGCAGAGCGTTTCCTCTCGCGGGTCAGGCAGGAGCAGACCTGCGAGATCCTGCTGGATGCGTATCCGGGGGAGGTCTTTCGCGGCACGGTGGCGAAGACGAGCCCCATCGTGGACCCGGCCTCCCGCACCATGGAGACGACGGTGAGCATAGGGAGCAGCGGCGGGAGGCTGAAGCCGGGTATGTTCGCCAAGGTGAAGATCATCACGGAGCGGAAGGAGGGGGTCGTGAAGATACCGGACAGCGCGATAGTGCGCCGCTTCGGGGAAGAGTACGTCTTCGCGGCCGTGCCGGACGAGGCCCGCGAGGGCGGCTTCGTCGCCCGTAAGCGGCTGCTCCGCACCGGTATCCTTATCGACGGGATTCAGGAGGTGGAAGAGGGCCTCGCCCCGGGCGAGGAGTTTGTGGTGCGGGGTCAGACCCTGCTGAGCGACGGGTCCCGCATCAACATAGTGGATCGCGTGGCGCCCCTGGCGGAACATTAAAGGAGTCGGAACCATGAGTTTAGCGAAATCGATAGTCAACCGGCCCACCACGGTGCTTATCATTTTTATTCTGCTGGTGCTGATGGGACTGTTTGCGTTTATCAAACTGCCCATCGATCTGATACCGGAGGTCAACCCGCCCTACCTGGTGGTGTACACCACCTACACCGGCGCGGGCCCGGAGGAGGTGGAGCGCACGGTCACCCGCACGATGGAGGCCGCGCTCACGAGCGTGTCGAGTCTCGAGAAGGTGAGCTCTACGTCATCGAAGGGCACGAGCATGGTGATCATGGAATTCACCTACGGCACTGACCTTGCGGACGCAAGCAACTCGGTGAGGGACGCGCTCGAGCGGATAAGGAATTACCTGCCCACGGGCGCGGACACGCCGATGATCTTCAAGATGGACCCCGCGATGATACCGATCATGGGGCTTATGGTGACGGGCAACCGTACGCCGGAGGAACTGCGCCAGATCGCGGAGGACACGATAGTCCCCCGCATCGAGCAGACGCCCGGGGTGGCCACCGCCTCCGTGAACGGGGGCCGCGAGAAGATCATCCGCGTGGAGATACCGCAGACGCGCCTCGAGGCGTACGGCCTCACGGTGACGCAGATCCAGCAGATGCTTGCAGCGCAGAACGTGCAGGTGGCGGCCGGCTCGATCACGGAGAACGGGCTGTCCTACCTGCTCACGACCATGGGCGAGTACTCGTCCCTCGACCAGATCCGTAACACGGTGATCTCGTACAAGGGGGGGGGGTATGTTTCCGGCGTCGTGGAGCAGCCGCGCTCGATTTTTCTGCGGGACATTGCCAACGTCTTCGAGGGCTACGAGGAAGAGACGAGCGCCGTTTTCGTGAACGGGCAGACCGCGGTGATGCTGCAGGTGCAGAAGCAGAGCGGCAAAAACTCCGTGCAGACCGCGAAAGATTTACGCGAGCGCCTCGTCCGCATTGCGCGGGAACTGCCGCAGGACATGAAGATCACCGAACTGTTCAACACGACCGATCAGATCGAAAACTCGATCAATCAGGTAGGATCCTCCGCGCTTTCCGGCGCGCTCCTCGCGGTGATCATCCTCTTCATCTTTTTGCGCTCGATTAAACCCACGCTGATCATCGGGATAAGCATACCGGTGTCATTAGTGGTGACCATCATGTTCATGTACTTCTGCGGCCTCACGCTGAACCTGATGACCCTGGCGGGCCTTATCCTGGGGGTCGGTATGCTCGTGGATAACTCGGTCGTCATTCTGGAAAACATTTACCACTACCGCGAGAAGGGCGCCAAGTTGAAATCCGCGTCCGTCCTCGGCACCACCGAAATGCTCATCGCCATTGCGGCCTCGACTCTCACGACGATCTGCGTCTTCGCGCCGCTCGTGATGTTTCAGAGTACGCTCGGCATGGCCGGCGAAATGTTCGCGGGGCTGGCCTTCACCGTCGTGTTCTCGCTCAGCGCGTCCCTGCTCGTCGCGGTCTTCCTGGTGCCGGTACTGTCGAGTCACTACCTGCCGCTCGTGACGCGCAAGCAGAAGCCGCTGCACGGCCCCCTCGCGGCAATCGACCGGCTCTTCGAAAGATTTTTCGCCTGGCTCGACAACCTCTACCGCCGGGCGGTGCGCCGTGTGCTGCGTCACAAGGTCACCGTCATTTTGATACTGCTGGGGCTCTTCATCGGGAGCATCGTTTTAATTCCGCTCAAGATCGGCTGGGTCTTCATGCCGAATCAGGAGGCGGATAGCGTGAGCGTCAATGTCACCCTGCCCATGGGAACGCCGCTCGAGGAAACCGAAGCGACACTGCGCCAGCTTCAGGGCATCGTGGAAAAAGAAGTGCAGGGCTACGAGCGCATCGTACTCAACGCGGGGGGGGGAGGGTTCATGAGCAGCGGGAACAGTTACACCGGCTCGCTCAGAATCAACCTGCCTGAATACGGCAAGCGCATCGACAACGCGGAGACGATCAAAACAAAACTGCGCGCGCACTTCAACGAGTTCCCCGGGGTTACCATCGCGTTCAGCAGCGGGGGTATGATGATGGGCAGCAGCAATCCGGTGGACATCGTCCTGCGCACGGATGATCTGGTGAAAGGCAAGGCGACCGCGGAAAAAATCGTCGAATTGCTGAAGACGCAGCTGCCGGAGGTCACGGAGCCGCAGGTGGACCTGAAGGATGGGCTCCCGCAGATCGAGGTGCACCTCGACCGCGAGCGCATTTACGCGCTGGGCCTGAACACGTACACGATCGGCAACGAGATCAAGGCCGCGGTGGACGGCATTACCGCGACGCGCTACAAGGAGGCGGGCAAGGATTACGATGTCATCCTGATTCTCGCGGAGGCTGACCGGAGCAGCAAGCCCGCGCTCGATCACATTTTCGTGAACAGCCAGATTGCCGGCAGGGTGCCGCTCTCCAGTTTCGCGCGCTATGTGGAAGGCACCGGCCCCATGACGATCAGCCGCGAAAACCAGAGCCGCGTGATCCATGTGACCGCCGGGGTCAAGGCCGGGACCAGAAGCAACGAGATCGAGGACAAGGTGCGCGCGCTCATAACGCGGGAGATCCCCTCGGAGGATGATCTTATCATTGAGTACGCCGGGGACAATTCAGAAATGATGAAGATGATGGGCAACTTCGCGTTGATCTTAATCGTCGCCGCGGCGCTCGTGTTCGGCATCATGGCGAGCCTCTTCGAAAGTTTCCGCGACCCGTTCATCGTCATCTTTACGATCCCCCTGAGTGTCATCGGCATCGTCGCGATCTATCTGATCACCGGTGAGCCGTTCAACATCCTCACCGCGGTGGGGCTGCTCGTGCTCATGGGCGTCATCGTGAATAACGGCATCGTGCTCGTGGATTACACGAACCTGCTCCGCAAGCGGGGCTACGGCCTTATCGACGCGTGCGTCGAGGCCGCGGGCAACCGCCTGCGCCCCATCCTCATGACCACCCTCACGACTATCCTGGGCCTGGTGCCGATGGCGTTCTTCCCGGGCGAAGGCTCCGAGTTCGTGTCGCCCATCGGCAAGACCGTGCTGGGCGGCCTCTCGTTCGGCACCCTTATGACGCTCTTCCTTATGCCGACCATCTACGCGGTCTTCAACAAGCACTCGGCAGAACGCGAGGCCCGCGCCGAAGCCCGTCGTGAGCGGATCGCGCTTGGCCTGAAGAAAAACCAGCAGGCTTAAAAAGGAGGCACTATGCTGCGCATTGAAATTATCGCCAACCACTCGGTAGAGGAAAATATCCTGGACGCGCTGAAGGACGCGGGGGCGGCGAAGTACTATACCAAATACCCCAATATCATCGGGGTGGGGTCCGCGGGCCCGCGCATGGGGGACTCGATCTGGCCTGAGTCAAACTTCGCGCTCGTTGTGTGGTGCGAGGAGGACGAGGCCCGCCGCATCGAGGAGGCGGTCGAGGGGGTAAAGCGCCAGTTCCCCGACGAGGGGATTAAGGTGTTCGGGCTGTAGGGGGGGAGGGGCTATACCCGCAAATACAAATTCTCTCCAACGCCCCACACGTTCCGTACGCGGATCGTCTCGCCCCCGGCCCCCACGAGTGTGCCGTTGTAAAACCCCAGGGGGGTATTGTAGTCGGTTCTGGCTATGAAAAACCGGAACCCGCTGGTGATGTCCTCCTGGGGGGTAAACACGAGATCGACCATGCCCTCCATGTCCTGAATGATCCACTCCGGTTTTTCGTCCCCTGCCTCGGTTATTTTGATCGGAGGCAGGGGCGTGAGACGGCCGTCTATCCAGAACGCGTTTTCGTTGTTCAGAAACGTTTCTTTCGTTTGGCTTTTCGCAATGCTGAAACCGAATCTGCGGTGTTCCGCGTCAAAGCCCATGCCGGTACACCAGACGTGCTGCATCCTGCTTGGATAGTAGCCCTTGAAGTCCCCGAAAAATCCGGTCGTCGTTTTGGGATCGAAGCCAATGCGGCGGCCCCCGAATACGAGGTCCCCCCGCACCGGACAGAGCACCTTGAACGCATACATACTGCGCCGCTCGCTGAAGAGCAGACTCACCGTCATCGGGGTGATCGCCTTCCGGTCAACATCGAAGAGCGCATGCGCGGTGAAGGCAGGGCGTTTTCCCCGCGCCTCGATGTCAAGGTCGAGCCGCACCTTGTCCGCGTCAAGCCAGTCGTGGATACGAAAGAAAAACCCGAGCGAGTGGCTTTCGACTGATGCGTTTGCCAGCGAACGCGGCAGCCGCCACCCCGTCCCCGGGATAATTTTTCGGTAGCGCAGCCGCTCCCCCGTTTGTTTGTCGTAGAGGATCACCTGCGCCCAGCGGTAGAGTTTGATGTTTGCCAGGAGCGCGACAAGGAGGAAATTGTCATCCTGAATGACAAAGGTCTCCCACTCTTTGATACGCGAATCCCGCACCGATCGAAACAGGGGAATCGCATAGGGTCTGTGAATACTTAATAGGTCTACTTCCGCGAACGGCGTTACCCAGGTGCCGGCCAGCGGCGTCCCCTTTTCAACAGGGCTGAGACGGGGTTCTTGTATCTCTCGTGTGTACATCATCTTCCTCCATACCTTAACTATAACATGGAGTACGTCAAAAAGAAAGTTAAATCAGAAAAAATCCCCGTGGAGCGCCCGGATTACTTCCACGGTCTCGCGATCATCAATAATGAAACTGATGTTCACCTTGCTGGCCCCCTGCGAGACCATCTGCACGGTGACGCCCAGAAGTTCGCAGGTGCGGAAGGCCCGCGCGAGTATCTCGGAGGAGCGCCGCACATCCCCCACGATGGTGACGATGGCCTTGCCGGAGTGCACGGTGATGTCCGCGATGCGCGCCAGGTCCTCCCGCAGGGAGGAGAGGTCGTAGACCGAGTCCAGGGTGACGGATACGGAGACCTCGCTCGTGGCGACCATATCCACGGAAAGGCCCGCGCGCGCGAAGGCCGAAAAGACCTGCTCGAGGAAACCCGGCTGCCCCACCATGCGGGTCGAGACGATATCCACCAGGGTGATGCTGCGGCGCGAGGTGATCGTCTGGATAGGCGAGGCGCGGTTCGCGAGCGCGCTGACGATGCGGGTGCCCCGCGCCTGGGGGTTGTAGGAGTTCTTCACCACTACCGGGACGCCGGTCTTCATGCAGGGGAGCATGGCGCGGGGATGCAGCACCTGCGCGCCGAAGTAGGCGAGTTCCGCGGCCTCCTCGTAGGTGACGGCGTCGACCGGCCGCGCGTCCTTCACGATGCGGGGGTCCGCGCTCAGTATGCCGTCTACGTCCTTCCAGACCTGCGCCTCCTCCGCGCCGCAGGCCGCCGCGATGAAGGTGGCCGACAGGTCAGAGCCCCCCCTGCCCAGCGTGGTGACGCTCCCGGCCTTGTCCTTCGCGATGAAGCCGGTCACCACCGGTACCCTGCCGGCGCGCACGAGAGCGCCCAGGGCCGCGGGCACGGCATCCCAACTTTCCCCCGCGATATCCGCGCCCCCCTGCTTCGAGTCGGAGAGCAGGCCCGCGTCCCAGGCGTCAAGGGGGATCGCGTCAAGCCCCGCGCCGCCGAAGGCCCCGGCCGCTATGCGCACCGAGAGCCGCTCGCCGAACGAGACCAGGAGGTCGCGCGTCCGGGGGCTCAACTCCCGGATCAGCGCTATGCCGGTGAGGAGCTGTTTCAGGCCGGCAAGCAGGGCCGCAAGGGACTCCCGCACCGCGCCGGGGAGCTGCAGGGCCTCCGCGGTCTCGAGGTGCAGCGCCTCTATCCGCGCCGTGTCCACCACGCCCGTTTCCAGCGCCTTTTGCGCGGCCGCGAGCAGGTCGTCGGTCGTGTCCCCCATCGCGGAAAGCACCACCACCGGCCCGCGGGGCAACGCGTCCCGCACTATGCCGCGCACGTGCAGTATCCGCTCCGCGCTGCAAAGCGAACTCCCGCCGAATTTCATTACTATCATGATCGCACCGGACGCAGTAT
>JAISTO010000098.1 GCA_031272575.1 Treponema sp.
AGGAAGGAGAAAAGAGGCTTTGAACATAAAATCCTTATGCGACTTATGCGACTTTGCGGTTAAAAATGCGTAAATTCCGCTGTTTTTTGGGATCAGAAAAGTAAATGCTGTTGCCCTACCCCCCCGCCCCCTTGACATCCTGCATTTTTTAAGGTATACTTAACATGGAGGATGATTATGGAATTATTCAAGATGATTTTTAATGCCGAAAATGTGCGGACGGCGGTGCTTCTCGTTGCCGCGGCCTGTGGGTTCATCTGGCTAAAAACGAAGCTGGTCAAGAGTTTTGATGATAAAATCCATTCGCTGCGCGAGGAGATGAACACACGGTTCACCGCGCAGGGTAATGATATGAACGCACGGTTCACCGCGCAGGATGAAAAAATTGCTTCGCTGCGCGACGATATGAACGCACGGTTCACCGCGCAGGATGAAAAAATTGCTTCGTTGCGCGGTGACATGAACGAGAGGTTCACCGCGCAGGACGTCCAGATACGCGAACTAAAGACGAACGATATCGCGCATCTCTACGCGGCCATAGAAGCGCTCATATTCTCGATGGTAAAGAACGCAACCCTCACGGAGACCGATCAACAGTATATCAACGACCGGCTGCATTCTACCCATTAGGGGGGGGCGGGTGCGGCGTTTGGGGTGGTAAAGCGGCATGGCGCGAAACAAATACGGTGTAACTCCCTGGGGCGCGTGGTTCGTGGAGGTGCTCGGCACCTACGGGGTCGACGCGCGGCTTGACCGGGGCCGCACTTACGCGAACACCGGCAAAGTGCTCTCGCTCGAAATAAAAGACCGGCAGGCGCTGGCAAAGGTGAAGGGGCATTCGCGGCCCTTCTACCGCGTCCTGATCGACTTCCCGGCCCTGCAGGACGCGGAAAAAGAGCAGATCTATCGCATCATCGAAGAGGACCCGGCGCTCCTGGGCCGCATCGCGGCTGGGGAACTGCCGGAGGACTTTCTCGCGCGGCTGCGGAGCGCCGGCATCAACCTTATCCCGAAGCGCTGGCGGGACATGAAACGTGCCTGCAACTGCCCGGATTACGGCGACCCCTGCAAACACATGGCCGCGCTCTACTACATCATCGCGCGCGAAATCGACGGGGACCCGTCTATCCTCTTCCGGCTGCGCGGCCTCGACCTGGGCGCGCGCTTCGGGGCGGCCGCCGTGCGCGCAATCGCGCCCCCCTTCGAGGTAAAGACCCGCGCCCTGCCCCGCGAGGGGCAGGGCCTGCCTCCGGAAATCCCGGAACTGCCGCTCTGCGCGGAACTGGTCACGTCCCTGCTGCCGCCCGCGCCCTCGTTCAGCGAGCGGGACTTCGCGCTCACCCTGGGGGAGTTCTACCACCACGCGGCCCGCTGGGTCCCCTGGGATGACGCCGCCTTCGCGGACGAGGATGCGCCCGACACCCTCGAACACAGGTGGTCGCGGTCACGGTGGCGGGCGCTCTGCGAGGCCCCCATGCCAGGCGCCTTACCGACTCTGCGGCAGGAGGCCGTGGACGGTACCGTGAGCGAGCATGGGCTCTACGAGGCCTTCCTGCGCTTCCGCGCTTTTTCGCGGCCCGAGGGCTCAGTCTCGTACCGCTTCCTCTTTTGCCTCTTCAAACTCCTCAATGTGATCATCGCGGCGGGGGCCTTCATTCCGGCGGTCTCCCTGCAAAAAAGCCTGCTCCGCATCGTGTGGAAGCCCTTCGAGACCCTGCCGGAGGTGGAGCGGGCGCTCGCGGCCCTGGCCGCCTTCGACCGCGGCATCTTCCCCATGGGGGACGGCACCCGGGTACTCACAGGCCGGAGCGCGGTCGACCTGCTTGCCTCCGCGCTCCTCGGGGAGTTCGTCAAAAAGAACTACTTCGACACGTACCTTTTGCAGAACGGCCCGAAGGGGATGGAGTTCCGCGAGTTGTGCGCGCTCTTCTTTCATGGCGACGCGCTTTCAGCCGCGGACCCAGCGCTCCGCGGCCTCCCCCTGGAAATCGACCGCTGGCTATCCCCCCTGCACATCGATTTTGCCGCCTTCACCTACAGCCTCTCCCTCAAACCCGTGCGGACGGGCAGCGCGGACGAGGCCGGTACCAACGTCACCATTGACGATCTTGACAGCGCGCCGGACTTCGACTTGTACATGGAGGTGCGCAAGGGTGATGGGAAGGCCGCGCCGCTCTGCACGGCCGCGAAGCGGGCGGGCGCGGATACCGTCGCGCTCCTGCGCGCACCGACCGCGCTGTCCAACTATCTGGATGAAATCCGCGCGCTGATCACGCACAAATCGGTGCACCTCTCCGAGGCACGGCTGGTCAACTTTCTGGACAGCGCGGCCCCGCTCCTTGCGCGCCTTGGGCTTGTCATCAACCTGCCGCGGGCCATGCACCGGGAACTGCGGCCCCGCCTCGTGCTCACAGGCGACACGAAGGAGCGCCCGAAAGCGGCCGGCAGCCTGGTGAGTTATCTCGACCTCGACTCGCTTGTCGATTTCCACTGGGCGGTCGCGATTGGGGACGAGACGCTCTCGCCCGCGGAGTTCAAGAAACTGCTCGCGCAAAAACGCGCGATCGTGCGTTTCAAGAACCGCTATGTGCGGATCGATCCGGCGGAGTTGGCCGGGCTTTTGAAAAAGGCCGAAGGCCCGGCGCCGGAACGCCAGGAACTGCTGAAGCAGTACTTCCTGGGGAACAGCGTCCTCGACTTCGACGCGGAACGTATCCTCAAGGGGATTTTTGCGGAGCGCCATTTCGAGCGGCCGGCCGGCCTCGCGGCGGAACTGCGCCCCTATCAGGAGCGGGGCTGCAACTGGATTATGTCGCTGCTGCTCGCGGGCTTCGGGTGCATACTCGCGGACGACATGGGGCTGGGCAAGACCGTGCAGGCCATCACCGCGATCCTGCTGCTCCGGCAGGAGGGGCTGCTCGACGGGCCCTGCCTCGTGGTCGCGCCCGCGTCCCTCATCGAGAACTGGCAGCGGGAACTGGCGCGCTTTGCCCCCTCGCTCCAGTGCGCGCGCTACCATGGCCCGGGGCGCACCCTCGACTGCGAGGCGCAGGTGTTTGTGACCACCTTTCAGACCGCGGTACGGGACGCGGAAAAAATGCGCGAAAGGGTATTTTCATTTTTGATAGTTGACGAGGCGCACCTTTTAAAGAACGCGGAAACGCGGGGCGCAAAAACCGTCCGGACGCTGCGCGCGAAGCACCGCCTGGCCCTGTCCGGCACACCGGTGGAAAATCGCCTCGAAGACCTCCGCAGCATCTTCGACCTGGTGCTCCCCGGCTTCCTGGGCAGCCCGGAAGCGTTCAAAAATGAGTACCGCATCCCCATCGAGGTGCTGCGGAACGCGGAGAAAGCGGAGGCCCTGCGGAAAATCACATCACCCTTTCTGCTCCGCCGCGTCAAAACCGACAAGGCTATCATCGCGGATCTGCCTGAAAAAATTATCTCCAATGAGTACGCGGCCCTGGAAAAAGAGCAGGCCGCGCTCTACGAGAGCGTCGTCTCCGAGATGCTCGAGCAGTCCGAGCGCATCGAGGACCCGGCCCAGCGCCCGCTCGTTATTCTTTCACTCCTCACGAGCCTGAAGCAGATCTGCGACCACCCCCGCGTCTACGACAAAGAGAGCCCCGCGGTCTCCACGCTCTCCGGCAAGGCGCTCCTCCTTGTGACGCTCCTCCGCGAGATCCTCGAGGCCGGCGAGAAGACCCTCATCTTCAGCCAGTACGTGGAGACGCTCGAATGCCTTGCGGCGATTATCGGGGGCGAGATGGGGGAGCGGACGCTCCTCTACCACGGGGGCCTGAGCCAGGGCCGGCGCGCCGCCGCGGTGGACGCCTTCCAGAACGACCCGGAGCAGCGGATCATGCTCGTGAGCCTGCGGGCCGGCGGCCTCGGCCTCAACCTCACGGCCGCGAGCCGCGTGATTCACTACGACCTCTGGTACAACCCCGCGGTAGAAAACCAGGCCACGGATCGCTGCTTCCGCATAGGGCAGAAGCGCAACGTCTTCGTGCACCGCTTCATCACGCGGAACAGTTTCGAGGAAAAGATTGACGCGATGCTCACGAGCAAAAAAGAGTTGGCCGACATGACGGTATCGTCCGGCGAGTCCTGGCTCTCGCGGATGAGCCACGCGGAATTACGGGATCTGTTCGGGGGATAATTTACCGATATATAAACAAGGATGATATGAAAGAACGCATTTTGATACTGGGCGCCGGCTTTTTACAGGGGCCCGCTATTCGCATCGCGCAGGACCTGGGGCTCGAGGTGACCGCCGTGGACGGGAACCCCGATGCCCCCTGCGCGGCCTGGGCCGATCGCTTCGAGGCGATCGATCTGAAAGACAAGGAGCGCATCGAGGCCCTTGCCCGGAAACTAAAGGCCCTCCCCGGGGGGCTTTCCGGCGTCATGACTTGCGGCACCGACTTTTCCGCGCCGGTCGCCTGGGTTGCGGAGCGCCTCGGCCTGCCGGGTATACCCTACGAGGCCGCGCTCGCGGCGTCGGACAAGGCGCTCATGCGGCGCGTCTTCGCGGACGCGGGGGTACCCTCGCCGGCCTTCACCGTGTGCGGCGCCCCGCCGGAGGCCCCGCCTGCCTTCGGCTTCCCCGTCGTGGTAAAGCCCTGCGACAACATGGGGGGGCGCGGCTGCCGCAAGGCCGGCTCGCTGGACGCGCTCCGCTGCGCGGTTTCCGAGGCGCTCCCCTTTTCGCGCAGCGGCCGCGTCATCGTCGAGGAGTACATGGACGGCCCTGAGTTTTCCGCGGACGCGCTTGTGTACGACGGAAAAATCACCCTCTGCGGCCTTGCGGACCGTCACATTTTCTTCCCCCCTTACTTTGTTGAAATGGGGCACACGATGCCCACGAACCTCGAAGCCGGCCGCGCGGAGGCGCTCTGTCAGGCTTTTTACCAGGGCATCCGGGCGCTCGGCATTACGCGCGGCGCGGCCAAGGGGGACCTGAAACTGACCGCCAAAGGCCCCATGATCGGGGAGATAGCGGCGCGGCTCTCAGGCGGCTTCATGTCAGGCTGGACTTACCCCTACTCGTCCGGGGTCGAGCCTATACGCGGGGCTATCCGTATCGCGATAGGCCGCGATCCGGGCAGCCTCGCGCCGACCCGCGCGTACACGAGCGCGGAGCGGGCCTTCATCTCGCTGCCGGGAAAAATCCGCGCCATTGAGGGAGTCGAACGCGCGCGCGCGGTGCCGGGGCTGCGGGAGTTTTCGCTGCGGGTTTCGGCAGGCTCCCGCGTCAGTTTCCCGGAAAACAATGTGAGCAAGTGCGGCAACGCCGTCTCCTGCCGCGAGCGGCGGGACGACGCCATCTTCGCGGCGGAGGAAGCCGCTCGCCGCGTGCTGATTCGCCTCGAAGCGCCTGATCCGGAGACCGCGGCCTTCCTCGCGAAACTTCCCTCGCAGGCCCCCACGTTCCCGCCCGACGCCTTTTCGGTGTCCTGGCGCTGCATCGAGGCCGTCTCCGCGCTTCCGCCCGAGGCCCCCGATCTCGCGGAACGCATCGCGCGGGGGGAAAAGCCGCTCATCCTCGAGGCCGCGGAGGTGCTCGCCTCAGGCGCGCGTGACATCGTGGGCCGCGGCGTGGAGGAATCGCTCGAAAGCGTCCGCGCACTCACGGGCCTCGCCCTGCCGCTTACCGCATCCCCGGGAGGCGCTCCCGCGTTCGCCCGCGGCTTCTGGCAGGCCCTCCTGCGCGGCGGCTATCAGGGCGCAGCCTACCTGGTGGACCTGCTCGGCGCGCAAAAAGATCCATGAGCAACAAAACCCTGCTCAACGCAGGCAAGGCGAAGAATGACGAGTTTTATACCCAACTCCCGGATATAGAGCGGGAATGCGCCCATTACACAGAACAGTTTCAGGGGAAGACTGTTCTGTGTAACTGCGACGATCCGGCGGAGAGTCAATTTTGGAAATACTTTCATACGCATTTTTCAGAATTGAAATTAAAAAAACTCATCTCGACTCATTTTGATCCTGAGGGTACCTACAGGATGGACTACAGCGGGGGCAGCGACGCGCGCTGCGGCATTGGCACAAAAATCTCCATGCAGGGAAATGGAGATTTTAGAAGTAACGAATGCGCCGGGGTTTTGCGGCAGGCGGATATCGTCGTTACCAATCCGCCGTTTTCGCTCTTCCGCGAATTCATCGCGCAGTTGATAACCTACGGCAAAAAGTTTCTTGTCATCGGCAACAACAATGCGCTCACGTACAAAGAAATTTTCAGGTTGATAAAAGAAAACAAATTGTGGCTCGGGTACAACGTCAACAAAACAATCGCGTTTGTTTTGAGCGGCGCTTACCAGGTGTGGGACAGAATAGAAAACGGCAAAAAGATAGGCGTAGTTCCCGCGATTTCATGGTACACCAATTTGACGGTTTCAAAACGCGCCCTGCCGCTCGCTCTTTCCCGGCATTACGATCCCGCCCTATATCCGAAGTACGATTCTTACGACGCTATCAATGTAAAAAGGGTGACGGAGATCCCCGCCGATTGGGACGGCAAGATGGGAGTGCCCGTCACTTTTCTGGGGAAATACAATCCCGCGCAATTTGAGATAATTGGGTTAGACAGATATGTCGACGACAACCCGCGCTTCGGGAGGAGGTTCACGATCAACAATAAAGAGACGTATGCCCGTGTGTTGATCAGGCGCCGCCCCCCGAATGAAAGCGGCGCGGGCTGCCGCGCTATTGTTTCGCATCCTGCCCGAAACTCTCCGGCACATCCAGGAGTGAATACCCCATCATAAAGAGCGCCGCTTCAAGCGCTCTTATGCGGTGTTTGGGGGGGTACTTGTTGAACTGCGACCGCGGGGCTTTTTCCAGCACCGCTTCGAGCAGCCAACTTGCCTCGACGGTACGACGGACACGCTGCTTCCTGCTTGTAAAGGGCGGGAATTTGTACTGCCCTTTGTTCGGATTGTTGTTCCCGGCGAGATTCCCATACCCCCAGGGAAAACTGATGGGATAGGGAACAGCGCTGAGTTTGTTTTCTTCGCAAAAACTGCGCACGAGCAGACACAAGCCCGCCCCGACTCTGCTCCCGTACATTACGAAGCCGTCGACAAGGAGCGCGTAGATTTTTATCCACGTCGAATTGGAGTTGACTTCGGTAATGTCCCGCTCCGTGTCGAAGGCGCGCAGGTTGAGAATTTTCACGGCCGTCTTCAACTGCGGTACCAGTTTGCCGCTGCTCGTGAAACGTTCCGGCTGCCCGAAACGGATTTCCCCCCAGTGGTGAATTGTTTCACAGAGGGCCGCGGTTTTTTTCGCGTCGTTTTTCGCGAGCGCTTTTTTTAATTCCGCGGAATAGAAATCACGTTCCTTCAGGAACTCCGCGAAATCTTTGTGCTGAAAATCGTACTGCGATACCGCGTCGAAGAGCGATTCAAAACGCAAAACTTTTTTCTGCCGCTTCATAAGATACGAATGCGGAAACGGCGCGTGTTCCGCATCGAGCCGCTTTGCCATCCAGCCGATGAAATTCTTCACGACGGAAAGGTCGAGATACTGCTCCCGTGTCATAGTTCCTCCTCGATTGATGCTATGTTATCATATTAGAGAAAATGTGTCAAGAGGGGGGGGGAGCAGCAGCAATTCTCAGAAGTGAAAACAGTCCACAGATAATCACCGATTTTCACCAATTAAAGGCACGATTAGTAATAAAAAATCTGTGTTTATTTGTGTAAATCTGTGGACAAATTTTTAATGTTAACTTTTTCGGAGTGGGCTCAGTTTTATTCCTCCGTGTTCTTTGTGTGCTTTGTGAGAAAATTTTCCCAAAATTCGGTCAAAATGAGAACTGCTGCAAAACGCCACTCCCTACTCACCCTTCCCATTACGGCGCCGCATACGCTATACTGTCAGCATGGAATACCAGATAAAAGACATTCGCCTTGCGGACTGGGGACGCAAGGAACTGGATATCGCGGAGCAGGAGATGCCCGGGCTCATGGCGATACGCGAAAAGTACGCGCCGAGCCGGCCCCTGGCGGGCGCGCGGATAACCGGCTCGCTTCACATGACGATACAGACCGGCGTGCTCATCGAGACGCTTGCGGCGCTGGGCGCGGAACTGCGCTGGTGCTCGTGCAACATCTTCTCCACGCAGGATCATGCGGCGGCGGCGGTGGTCGTGGGCCGCGGGACCGAGGCCGCGCCAAAAGGGGTGCCAGTGTTTGCGTGGAAGGGCGAAAGCCTCGCGGACTATTGGGCCTGCACGGAAAAGGCGCTCGACTTCGGGGGGGGGCGGGGGCCGAACCTCATCGTCGATGACGGCGGGGACGCCACGCTGATGATCCACCGGGGGGCCGCGGCCGAGAAGAGCCCCGCGGTGCTGGACGCGCCCGCGGAAGGCGAGGACGAGGCGGCGCTCAACGCCATCCTCAAGGGCATCCTCGCGCGCTCCCCGGGCCGCTGGGCGCGGGTCGTGCAGGACTGGCAGGGCGTCTCCGAGGAGACGACCACCGGCGTACACCGCCTCTACCGCATGATGCAAGAAGGCCGCCTCCTGGTGCCGGCCATCAACGTGAACGACTCGGTCACCAAGAGCAAGTTCGACAACCTGTACGGCTGCCGCGAATCCCTGGCGGACGGGATCAAGCGGGCCACGGACGTCATGATTGCGGGGAAGGTCGCGGTGGTCTGCGGCTACGGGGATGTGGGCAAGGGCTGCGCGCAGAGTCTGCGGGGCTTCGGCGCGCGGGTGCTTGTTACCGAGGTGGACCCGATCTGCGCGCTGCAGGCCGCGATGGCCGGCTTCGAGGTGCTCACCGTCGAGGAGACGCTCGGCGTGGGCGATATCTACGTCACCTGCACGGGGAACCGCGATATTATCACCCTTGAACACATGGCGCGGATGAAAAACCAGGCCATCGTGTGCAACATCGGGCACTTCGACAACGAGATACAGGTGGGCGCCCTGAACAAGGCGGCAGGCGTAACGCGCATAACGATAAAGCCGCAGGTGGACAAATACCGCTTCCCGGACGGGCATGAGATTTTTGTGCTTGCCGAGGGCCGGCTTGTCAACCTGGGCTGCGCGACAGGGCACCCCAGTTTCGTCATGTCAAACTCGTTCGCCAACCAGACGCTCGCGCAGATCGAGTTGTGGGAAAAGCGGGGCACACTTGCGCCGGAAGTGTACCGCCTGCCCAAGAAACTGGACGAGGAGGTGGCGCGCCTCCACCTCGCAAAAATCGGCGCGCGCCTCACGCGCCTCACGCCCGCGCAGGCCGCGTACATCGGGGTGCCGCCGGAGGGCCCCTACAAGGCGGAGCACTACCGCTACTAGGGTGAATGGTGAATATCCCGGACGCCGAACTCCTGCGCCTTATCAGGACCGAAGACCCGGAAGAAACCGAGGCGCTCTTCGCCGCGGCCCGCGCCGCGCGGGAGGCGCGCTATGGCAGGCGGGTCTTTTTCCGGGGGCTTATCGAGTTTTCAAACTACTGCAAAAATGACTGCCTCTACTGCGGCATCAGGCGGAGCAGGAGCAGCATAGAACGGTACCGCTTGAGCGAGGAGCGGATACTCGCATGCTGCCGCCTGGGGGACCTGCTCGGTTATAAAACCTTTGTCCTGCAAAGCGGGGAGGACCCCTGGTGGGACGACGCGCGGGTGACGGCGCTCGTCGCGGCGGTCCGGAGCGCTTTTCCCGATCACGCGATAACGCTCTCTTTGGGGGAAAGATCCCCCCGGGCCTTCGAGCGCTGGTTCCGCGCGGGCGCGAACCGCTACCTCCTGCGCCACGAGACCGCGGACGCGGAGCATTACGCCCGCCTGCACCCCGAGGGCATTACCCTGGCGTCGCGCAAGAAGTGCCTTTTCATGTTGAAAGAAATAGGCTACCAGGTGGGGGCGGGCTTCATGGTGGGGACGCCCTTTCAAACGCCGGAACATTTGCTCGAAGACCTCCATTTTCTCCAGGAACTCCATCCCCACATGGCAGGCATAGGCCCCTTTATCCCGGCTGAGGACACCCCCTTCGCCGCTTTCCCGGCGGGAAGCCTCGCGCAGAGCCTCCGCATGATCGCGCTCGTCCGCCTCCTGCTCCCGGACGCGCTCATTCCCGCCACTACGGCGCTCGGTACCATCTCCCCGCTGGGCCGCGAACAAGGGCTCCGCGCCGGGGCCAACGTGGTGATGCCGAATCTGTCCCCCAGGGCGGTGCGGCCCCTCTACGCGCTCTACGACCACAAGATCTGCACCGGGGACGAGGCCGCGGAGTGCCGTTTCTGTCTGGAAGGCCGCATCCGCGGCGCGGGCTTCGAACCCGACCTCAGCCGGGGTGACTGGACAGGATAAACGCGCTTACGCGCCTCCCTCCCCCCCTCCTTGACAAAAGCGCCTAAAATCACTATAGTTAAAACGTATGAACAAACTGATCTTCGTCTCCGGCGGGGTGTGCTCGAGCCTCGGCAAGGGGGTGGCGGCTTCTTCGCTGGGGGCGCTGCTCGAGGCGCGGGGGCTCAACGTGCGCATGGTCAAGTGCGACCCATACATCAACGTGGACGCGGGGACTATGAGTCCCTACCAGCACGGCGAGGTGTATGTCACCGATGACGGCGCGGAAACGGACCTCGACCTGGGGAACTACGCGCGCTTCACCTCCGGGCCCCTTTCCAAGGCCAACTCGATCACGACCGGGCAGGTCTACGACGCGGTTATCCAGAAGGAGCGGCAGGGCCGCTACCTGGGGCGCTGCGTACAGGTGATCCCGCACATTACGGACGAGATCAAGAGCCGCATACTCGCGGTCGCGCGGGAGGATCAGGACACCGACATCGTCATTGTGGAGATCGGGGGCACGGTGGGGGACATCGAGTCTATCCCCTTTCTGGAGGCGGCGCGGCAGTTGATACACGAGTACGGCAAGACGAACGCCATCTCCGTCCACCTTACCCTTATCCCCGAGGTCGCGGGCGGGGAACTGAAAACCAAGCCGACCCAGCACTCGGTCAAGGCCATGCAGGAGCAGGGCATACAGCCGGACGTGCTGATCTGCCGCGCGCCCGTCATGCTGGACGAGGCCATGCGCCGCAAGATCGCGCTCTTCTGCAATATCGAAAACGACGCGGTTTTTTCATCCTACGATGTCGATACCACCATCTACGAGATTCCCATCATCTTTTTTCAGCAGAAACTGGATCAGGTCGTGTTGAAAAAACTGGGGGTCGACGCGCGCCATGCGGACATCGACAAGTGGCGCTCGATGATGGAGCGCTTCCACGGCAGAACCGGCGCGGTGCGCATAGGCATAGTGGGCAAGTACATGGAACTGCACGACGCGTACAAGTCCGTCTACGAGGCGCTCTTTCACGCGGGGCTCGAGAACGCGGTCGAGGTGGAACTGGTCAAGATTGATTCGTCCCGGCTCGAAGATGCCCCCGCGGCCGAGGCGCTGCTCGACGCGGCGCCCGGGCTGGACGGCATCCTCGTGCCCGGGGGCTTCGGGCAGCGGGGCGTGAACGGCATGGTGCGGGCGGCCTGCTGGGCGCGGGAGCGCAAGGTGCCCTACCTCGGCATCTGCCTGGGTATGCAGATCATGGTGATCGACTGGGGCCGCAACGTGCTCGGCTGGGAGGATGCGGATTCGACCGAGTTCAACCACGACACGAAACACCCGGTGGTCAGTTTGATGGAAGAGCAGATCGACGTAAAAAACTACGGCGGCACTATGCGGCTCGGCAAGTGGACCTCGATGGCGTCGCCCGGCTCGAAACTGCTCGCCGCGTACGGCGAGCGCATAGTGAGCGAGCGCCACCGGCACCGCTACGAGTTCGCGAACCGCTGCCGCGCCGAGATGACGGCAAGCGGCCTCCTGCTCACGGGCTTCACCGAGGACGGCGGCCTGGTCGAATGCGTCGAGTGGCCGGAGCACCCCTGGGGCCTGGGGGTACAGTTTCACCCCGAGTTCAAATCCAAACCCACGAAAGCCGCCCCCCTCTTCCGCGATTTCATCGCCGCCGCCAAAGCCCACGCGAAGGGGGCCGCCAAATGACGCCGCGCCCTCTCGCCCAAGCCGCGCATCCCAGAGCACCGCTCGCCATCCTGCTCGCCGCCCTCGCACTCCTCGCCGCCGCCTGTTCTTTCGACTACGGCAACAACGAAACGGGCGAGAGCACGCTCCCGGACATCACGATGGAGACGGTCGAGTACGTACGGGTGCGCGGCGGGGATCCGCTGCTGCGGTTCAAGGCGGGGAAGGCGGAGCGCTACGAAAAAAAGCAAAAGATGGAACTGGAGCAATGCACATTCGAGCAGTTCGGGGATGAAACCGAGGTGAACGCGAGCGGCGAGGCCGGCGCCGCGTCGGTGGAACTGGATACCGGCAACATCAAAATGGAAAAGGGTGTGCGCATCGACGTAAAGTCCGAAGACATCATCATAGAGACTGAAGAACTCAGTTGGAAGGACAAGGAGCGCATCCTCGCGGGCGGGGAAAACGCCGAGGTGGTGATTCAGCGTTCCGAGGGGACCTACTTTACCGGCCGGAGCTTTTCCGCCAACGCGCGGGAGCGCACCTGGACCTTCACGGGCGAGGTGGAGGGGCGCTACGTCCACCTCGAAGAGGGCGAAGAGAAAGAGACGGGCGAAGTCGGCGCGCGCCGCCCGATCTCCACGGAGCGCCCGAGCGCGGAGACGCCGGCAGCACCGGCAGCGCCCGCCGGCGCGAAGCCGGGCGAGGCGAAGAGCGGCGCGGACGACGAACTCGAGTTGGACCCCGACGCCGGGAAGTAGGGCTGTTTGCCGGGCTTCCCCGAGCCCGGCAAACTCCTACCCGAAGTAGCGTTTCAGCAGCCCGCGGAACCCCGCGCAGTGGCGGGCCTCGTCGCGGGCCATCTCGTGCACCGAGTCGTGGATAGCGTCGTAGCCGCGCTCTTTCGCGCGCTTTGCGATGTCCGTCTTGCCGGCGCAGGCGCCGAATTCCGCCTCGACGCGCATTTCGAGATTTTTGCGGGTGCTGTCACTCAGTACCTCGCCGAGCATTTCCCCAAAACGGGCGGCGTGTTCCGCTTCCTCGAAGGCATAGCGCCTGTATGCCTCGGCGATTTCGGGGTAGCCTTCCCGTTCCGCGGCGCGTGACATGGCAAGATACATTCCCACCTCGGTGCATTCGCCGGTAAAGTGCGTACGCAGGTCATTTTTGATGTCATCCTCGACGTCCCCGGCAATGCCGAGGCTGTGCACGGCGGCAAAAGCCGCGGCGTCTTGCGCGGCGCCGGCAGCGCCCTGTTCCTGAAACTTTGACGCGGGAGCCTTGCACTGCGGACACTGCGCGGGAGGCTCCGAGCCGGTGTGCACGTATCCGCACACCGAACAAACCCATTTTTTCATTTTACTCTCCTTATGACAATAACAACGAAGATGCGAAAAGGCAACATTTTTTGGCGTTACCCCATCCACCCCTTGACCCCCAAGCCGCTGTCATCCTATACTCGACCCCAGGAGCATATATGCCGAAAAAAACTATCAGCACGGATGCCGCGGAGGGCGGCAAAAAAACAAAGGGCAAAACTTTGCAGGAGAAACTCTGCATCTCGCTAAAAACCTGTTGGGATGGTCTGAGCGCGGAGGAGGCGCGGCGCTGCCAGGACTTCGCCGACGACTACAAGCGTTTTCTCGATAGGGGGAAGACGGAGCGGGAGTGCGCCGCGTTGTGCGCCGCGCGGTTGGAAAAGGCGGGCTTTGTCAACCTTGACACCCTGCCGCCCAAAAAGCGCCTCGGAGCGGGGGATAGGGTCTACCGCTCTGTGCGGGGCAAGTCTATCCTCGCGGCCGTCATCGGGAAGGCGCCGCCCGCGCGGGGCCTCAACATCCTGGGGGCGCACATCGACTCGCCCCGCATCGACCTGAAAACCAACCCGCTCTACGAGGACTCGGATCTCGCGTTCCTCGACACCCACTACTACGGGGGTATAAAGCACTACCAGTGGACCGCGATCCCTCTGGCGCTGCACGGCCTGATCATCGACAAGGCGGGGAAGCCGCACCCGATCACGGTCGGCGAGGAGCCGGGGGACCCGGTCTTCACGATTACGGACCTCCTGCCTCACCTCGCGCGGGATCAGATGGCGAAGAAGGCCAGCGAGTTCATTGACGGCGAGGGGCTCGATATCCTTGCCGGGTCCCGGCCCTTCAGCGAGGGGGACAGGGGAAAAGACGACAAGTTGAAGGACCGGGTAAAACTCTTCTGCCTGAATTTGCTGCACGACGCGTACGGCATTACCGAGGAGGATTTCGCGTCGGGCGAGATCGAGTTCGTGCCCGCGTTCAGGGCCTCGGACCTCGGCTTCGACCGCAGCATGGTCGGCGCGTACGGCCAGGACGACCGCTCCTGCGCGTTCGCGGCGCTTCATGCATTGCTCGAGACCGCGGGCCCGGCAAAAAAGGCCGCGCCCCCGGCCCGGACTATCCTCTGCTACCTCAGCGACAAAGAGGAGATCGGCTCGATGGGGAACACGGGCGCGGAATCCCGCGCCTTCGAGAACTTCATTGCCGACCTCTGCGAGTTGACGGAGAGCGACTGCGGCCCGCGCCTTGTGCGGGACGCGCTCGCCCGCTCCGCCATGCTCTCCGCAGACGTGAACGCGGCCTACGACCCGACCCACAGCGACGTGTTTGACAAAAAAACCTCCTCGTTCTTCGGGAAGGGGCTTGCGCTGTCAAAGTTCACCGGCAGGGGGGGCAAGTACGGCGGCAGCGAGGCCAACGCGGAGTTTTACCGCAGGGTGCAGCTCATCCTGAACGACAACAAGGTGCAATGGCAGTTCGGCGAACTCGGCAAGGTGGACAAGGGCGGGGGCGGCACCATCGCCCAGCATGCGGCCAACCTCGGCATCGAGGTGCTCGACTGCGGCATCCCGGTGCTCTCGATGCACTCGCCCTTCGAGGTCATAAGCAAGGTTGACCTCTACACCGCGTTCCGGGGCTACAAGGCGTTTCTGCAAGAGTGCAGGTAGAGGAGGAACGATGATAGCACACGCGATACGGGACGCGCTGTCGTCCCAGTCGATGATTCGCAAGATGTTCGAGGAGGGCGCGGCCCTGAAGAAACAGCACGGGCCGGATAAGGTCTTCGATTTCTCGCTGGGCAACCCGGACCTCGAGCCGCCGCCCGCTTTCCACCGCGTTTTTTTGCGCCTCGCCAAGGAGGACAAAAAAGGCTCGCATGGCTATATGCCCAACGCGGGTTTCAGCGAGGTGCGGGAGGCGCTGGCCAAGAAGACCGCCGCGGAGCAGCAGGTGGACCTCGACGGCGCCTCTATCGTCATGTCGGTGGGGGCCGCCGGCGCGCTCAACACGATCTTCAAGGCGATCCTGAACCCGGACGACGAGGTAATCGTCACGGCGCCGTACTTCATGGAGTACCGCGCATACGTGGGAAACTACCGCGGCATCCTGGTCGAGGCGCCGTCGGGGCCGGGCTTTTCGCTCGACGCCGCGGCCATAGCGCGCAAACTGTCACCCAAAACCGCCGCGGTGCTGATCAACTCGCCGAACAACCCCACCGGGCGCATCTACCCGCCCGAAGACCTTGCCGCGCTTGCCGAAGTCCTCCGCGGCCACGCGAAAAAAACCGGCCGGGCGCCCTATCTGCTCTCCGACGAGCCCTACCGCGACCTCAGTTACGGTACGCCCGTGCCGCCGGTGCTCTCCGCGTACGAGAACGCCATCGTCGCAAGTTCCTACTCGAAGAGCCTCTCCCTGCCGGGCGAGCGCATCGGCTTCATCGCGGTGGGGCCGGCCGCGGAGGAGCGCGAGGCCCTGCTCGGGGCCCTCATCTACGCGACGCGTATCCTCGGCTTCGTGAACGCGCCCGCGCTCATGCAGCGCATCGTCGCGGAACTCACCCTGGCAAAGGTGGACATCGCCGTCTATGCCCGCCGCAGGGCCGCCTTCACCGCCATCCTCGACTCCTCCGGCATCGAGTACGCCAAGCCGGAGGGCGCGTTCTACCTCTTCGTGAAAGTGCCCCCCCGCAAAGCGGCCCCGGAAGCCGCCGCGGCGGTATCCGCCGCCGACGACCGCGCCTTCAGCGAGCACCTGAAGCGCTTCCTCATCCTGGGGGTGCCGGGCTCCGGCTTCGCCTGCCCCGGCTGGATCCGCTTCGCCTACTGCGTGGACGAAAAGGTCATCCACGCGGCGGGGGATGCCTTCCGCGCCGCGCTCGCGGAGTGGTAGGGGAGGGGAGCAGGGTCCCTTGCATATCTTCCCCGCTTTCTGCTAGTATCCCCCTTAAGGAGCACACTGGTGATTACCGTAACAGACCTGAGCCTCGGCTTCGGGGACCGCATGCTTTTTAAGGACGTTAACCTTAAATTCACGGCGGGAAATTGCTATGGGCTTATCGGCGCGAATGGGGCCGGGAAGTCAACATTTTTGAAGATTCTGTCCGGCGAGACAGAGCATGATAAGGGCGAGGTGATCGTCAGCAAGGGGGAGCGCATCGCGGTGCTCGGGCAGGATCACTTCGCGTTCGAAAAGTATCCGGCGCTCGAAACGGTCATAATGGGCTACCCGCTGCTCTATCAGACAATGAAAGACCGCGAGGCGGTCTACGCGAAGGAAGACTTTACCGAAGCGGACGGCATGCGGGCGAGCGAACTGGAGGCGGAGTTTGCGGAACTGGGCGGCTGGGAGGCGGAGGCGCAGGCCGGGCAATTGCTTTCGGGGCTCGGCCTCGACGAGGCAGACCACGGCAAACTGATGGCCGAACTGGACGAGACCCGCAAGGTGCGGGTGCTGCTCGCCCAGGCCCTCTTCGGCTCGCCGGACATACTCCTGCTCGATGAGCCGACGAACGGGCTTGACCTTGAGTCCATTAACTGGCTCGAGGACTTTCTTATCGACTTCCCCAACACCGTCATCGTCGTGTCGCACGACCGTCACTTCCTCAACGCGGTCTGCACCACTATCTGCGACATCGACTTCGGCCGCATCTCCGCGTACTCCGGCAATTACGACTTCTGGTACCAGATGAGTCAGATGCTACAGCGGCAGGCGCGGGATATGCAAAAAAAGAACGAGGAGAAAGCGAAGGAACTGCGCGAGTTCATTCAACGCTTCGCAAGCAACGCGGCGAAGAGCCGGCAGGCGACGAGCCGCAAAAAGGTGCTCGAAAAACTCGACCTCGAAAACGTCACGGTGACCAGCCGCAAATTTCCCTACGTGGGCTTTAAGGCCGAACGCGAGATCGGCAACAACGTGCTCCGCGCCGAGGGGCTCAGTTACCGCTTCGAGGATGCCACCCTGTTGAACGACTTCAGCCTCACGGTGAACCGCGGTGACAAGATCGCGTTCGTGGGGACGCAGCACGCGTCGAAGTCCGCGTTTTTCGACATTATCGCGGAGGCGGTCAAACCGGACGCCGGCACTTTCGACTGGGGCCAGACCACCAGCGTCTCGTATTTCCCCAAAGACAACTCCGCGTTTTTCGCGTCGACCCTCTCCATAACGGACTGGCTCAAACAGTACTCGCCGAATCAGGACGACACCTACGTGCGCAGTTTCCTGGGGCGTATGCTTTTTTCCGGGGACGAGGCGCTGAAGCCGGTGAACGTCCTTTCCGGCGGCGAGAAGGTCCGCTGTATGCTCGCAAAGATGATGCTCTCCGGCGCCAACGTCCTCATCCTCGACGAGCCGACCAACCACCTCGACCTCGAGGCGATCACCGCGCTGAACGAGGGGCTGGCCGCCTTTTCCGGCGTCATCCTTTTCAACAGCCACGACCACGAGTTCATCGGCTCGATAGCGAACCGCGTCATCGAGATACTGCCGCAGGACGGCGAGCGCGCCGCGGGCCCCGGCTATATCGACCGCATGATGCCCTTCGACGACTACCTCGCCGACGAGCAGGTGAAGGCCCTCCGCGCCGCCGCCTACCACCACGCGGAGCGCCTGCGTATTTGAGGGGGGCGTCACTCCCCCTTGACTCTTCCCGCTGTTTCCCTCATACTTTAGTCACATTGCATTTGGAGGCAAATATGAGTTGTATTGAATTCGTGGAGGCGCGGGAAATTCTTGATTCCCGAGGGAACCCCACGGTTGAAGTTGATGTCGCGCTCGAGGACGGCTCGCTGGGGCGGGCGGCGGTACCCTCGGGGGCTTCTACCGGCGACTACGAGGCCGTCGAACTGCGGGACGGAGACGCGGCCCGCTTTATGGGCAAGGGCGTACAGCAGGCGGTCGATAACGTCAACGATGTGATCGGCCCGGAAATCGAGGGCATGGACGGCTTCGCCCAGGTGGACATTGACAAAACGATGATCGAACTGGACGGCACCGAGAACAAAGGCAAACTGGGGGCCAACGCTATCCTGGGGGTGTCGATGGCGGCGGCCCGCGCGGCCGCGAGCAGCCTCGATGTTCCGCTGTACCGCTACCTGGGGAACGTGCACGCGAACCTGCTGCCGGTTCCCATGGCGAACATCATCAACGGGGGCAAGCACTCGGACAACAAGATCGACTTCCAGGAGTTCATGGTGATGCCCGTAGGCGCGCCCACGGAGCGCGAGGCCGTGCGCTGGACCGCGGAGGTCTTCCACACCCTCAAAAAACTCCTGCATGATGCGGGCAAGAACACGGCCGTTGGCGACGAGGGCGGCTTCGCGCCCGACATCGGCAACGAGGAGGCGCTCGAGTTCATCATGCGGGCGATCGAAAAGGCGGGCTACAAGCCGGGCGAGGACATGGCTATCGCGCTCGACTGCGCCAGTTCCGAACTCTACGGCGAAGGCGGCAAGGCGGGCTACAAGTTCTGGAAGTCCAACCCCGGCAAACTCTTCAGCGCGGACGAGATGATCGACCTCTACACCAAATGGGTCGCCAAGTACCCGATCATCTCGATCGAAGACCCCCTCGATCAGGATGACTGGGACGGCTATGTCAAATTAACCGCGTCCCTGGGCAAAAAAATCCAGATCGTCGGGGACGACTTCTTCGTGACCAACACGAAGCGCCTCGAAAAGGGCATCGCGATGGGGGCGTGCAACTCGATCCTTATCAAGGTGAACCAGATCGGCACGCTCACCGAGACGATCGAGGCGGTCGAGATGGCCAAGCGGGCCGGCTACACCGCGGTCGTGTCTCATCGCTCCGGCGAGACCGAGGACACCTTTATTGCCGACCTCGTGGTCGCGCTCGAAACCGGCCAGATCAAGACCGGCTCAATGAGCCGCACCGACCGCGTCTGCAAGTACAATCAACTTATGCGCATCGAGGACGAACTGGAAGGCGTCGCCGAATACGCGGGCCGCAAGGCGTTCTACAGCATACGGTAGGCAGGGGCCCTATCCTCCCCTCTGGGGAGGATAGGGGACGTCCCTACGCCCGTTCCCGAATTACCACGTTGATTTCGAGTGTGCCGTCCGCGCCGCCTGCCCCCAGTTGCATGGGGACGCTAAGAGCCTCGATGCCCTTGCCCAGGTTGCTTGACACCTCCATGTTATCCCCGGTGAAGAGCGCCGGCGGGGTCAGGTCGAAGCGGAAGCCCAGGCCGTGCAGTTTGGTCACCGCCTGCGCGGTGATCATGTTGGCGAGTTCCTGTATCGTCGCCTTTGCCATGTCGTCCAGCGCGGAAAAATCCTCGCCGTTCATGGCGCTGACGACGTAGAGCGCCGTCTTTTGGTCCATGTCGAAGATCACGCGGCCTTCCACATCGCCGGCAAGCCCCACCAGCGCCGCGACCCCCCGTATCGCCATGCTCGAGGGCTTCAGGTACAGTTCGCCCCGTTTCACGTCCGTGCCGAGCACCTCTTTGAGGACGCCGAGCGCGGACTCGACGAAGGGGTTGATATATTCTACTCTCATGTTCCTTTCCTATTTTGGCGCGCGCGCAAAGGCGTTCACGCCGTCAGTTTCCACCCTCTGCCATGCGGGCGCGGGGAGGCTTTCGTTTTCGTCCAGGATGACCAGGCCCCCGCTCTTCAGCAGTTCGCCAAAAGCGCGCAGCACCGCGTCGTGGTGCGCGGGCGCGAGCGCCGAAAAGAGGCCGCGCGCCACGATCAGGTCGAGCGGGGGCAGGTGGTTCCCGTTTACCACATCGTGGTACTCGAAGACGATTAAGTCCCGGACGGCACGGGTAAAATGATAGCCCATTTTGCCCCTCTTGGTAAAGCCCCGGCAGTAGGCCGGCGCCTCGCCCTCCTCGAGGGCGAGGTTCGGGGCCCGCGAGATCGCCAGCAGGTCGCTGTCGTTGGCCCAGACCTTGATCCGCGCCTTCGGGTAGCGCTCGCGGAGAACGCAGGCCAGCGAGTAAGTCCCGCGGCCGTCTCCGCAGCCGATGTCCCAGGCCTGCACACTCTTCGAGGGCAGGTCAGGCAGCAGGGCCTTCACCGCCGCGGCGTAGTCAGGCGGCCAGAACGCGGACGCGGCCGCAGATGCGGCTGCGGGCGCAGATGCAGATGCGGCCGCAGATGCGGCCGCAGATGCGGCTGTGGCCGCATTTGCGGGCGGAGTCGGGTCATCATCAATGGTGATCGGAAAAGCCTCCGGGGAGGGCGCGGGTTCTTCCGCCGCGGCCTCCGCTCTTTCCGCGTCCGCCTTGTGCCGCGGAGAGGGGAGGGGGGGAGGCCGTTCCCCGGCCGCCTGGCTGAAGATGCGGAGCATATCGAGGATGATATAGAGGCCGCCGTTTTTTTCCACCACGCCGCTGATGTACTTAATGTTGATGTCCCCGAAGATCGGGTGCGGCGGCTGGACGGCCCCGCTCGCCGCGCCGACCACCTTGTCGATGCGGTCAACAATCGTGCCGTACACCCGGTCCGCTATCCGCAGTATGAGCATATTTTCGAGACCGCTGGTCACATTATCGACCGGCAGGTGAAAAAATAACCGTAAGTCGATTATTGGAATGATATCCCCCCTCAGATTGTAGACCCCGCGCACGAACGAGGCTGCGTTGGGCATATAGGTAAACTTGTCCGCCCTGGCGATCTCCTTCACGTGCATAATATCCACGCCGTAATCCTTGCCGCCGAGCGAGAAGGTGATCATCCTGAAATCGTCGGCCGCGGCTGCCGTGGCCGCCTGCGCGGTTTCGCTCATGCGCATAGTTCCTCCTCCACCTCAAGCGCCTCTCGCTGCTCCCGCTCCCGGCTGAGCCCCAGATCGAGCAACTGCCCCACATCGAGAATCAGGCTGACTGACCCGTCCCCCAGGATAGAGGCGCCGGCTATGCCCGGGGTATTCGTGTACTGATCCCGCAGCGGTTTTATCACCACATCCTCCTCGCCGATAAGGCGGTCCACCATGAAGCCCATCTTTTTTTCGGCGGTCCCGACTATCACAATAAAATGATAGTCCCGCTCCTCCTCGCAGGGGATTCCGAAGAGCCGGCTTATGCGCAGCAGCGAGATCACGTCATTGCGGATGTTGAAGACCTCGTAGTGGTCGAGCCGGCGGATTTCGTCAGGGCGTACGCGGAGGCTTTCGATGACGCTCGTAATCGGGATGGTGTAGATTTCCGGGCCGACCCGCACGAGGAGCCCCTGGATGATCGCCAGGGTAAGGGGCAGTTTGATAGTGAAGGTCGTGCCGCGGCCCTTTTCGGTTTTCACGGTGACCGTCCCGTTCAGTTTGTCAATCTGACGGCGGACCACATCGAGGCCCACGCCGCGCCCGGAAATGTCGCTCACCGTTTGGGCGGTGGAGAAGCCCGGCTCGAAGATCAGGTTGATGGCCTCCGCGTCGCTGGGGGCCTTGTTCGCGCGCAGGAGGCCCCGCTCCGCGGCCTTTGCCTTCACCGCCTCGACGTCGATGCCGCGGCCGTCATCCGCTATCTCGATGACGATCATGCTGCCCTCGTTGCAGGCGCGGAGCGTCAGTTGGCCCTCCTCCGCTTTGCCCGCGGCCCGGCGCGCGTCAGGCGCCTCTATGCCGTGGTCACACGAGTTCCGCACCGAGTGCATGATCGGGTCGAGCAGGTCCTCGATAACGGACTTGTCCAGTTCCGTGTCCTCTCCCTCGATGACGAGGTTGATCTTCTTGTTCAGTGACTTTGACAGGTCCCGCACGACGCGGGGGAAGCGGCTGAAAATCTGGCTGATGGGTACCATGCGTATCCGCATGACCGCCTCCTGCAGCTCGCCGGTAATGCGCCCCAGGTTCTGGGACGCGGCGCGGAACCTGCCGGCCGTGCTTTTCATGCTCTGCTCGAAGCCGTCGAAGAGCGTGAAGAGGCTCCCGTAACGCTCGTTCAGTTCCTTGCGGCTATCAGGCGCGGTCCGCGCCGCGGCCAGGTCGTCGAAGAGGGCCTTCATTCTTTCGCGATAGCCCCCCTCGAGGCCATGCAGGTTTGTCAGCAGAGTGCCTAACTGGTTCGCGATCTGGTTGAAGGCCGCCTTGGTGATGACGGTCTCGGATACGAGGTTGAGCAGATCGTCGACGCGCTTCGAGTCGACCCGCAGCACGGAGCCTGTCTCCCTGCCGGCAGGGGCCGCGGCAGGGGCCGCTGGGGTATCGGCAGGGGGGGCTGCCCCGGCCGCGGGGGACGCGGCAGGAGGCAGCGCCGCCGTGGGGGCCCGCGCCGAACCGCCGCTCTCGAGACACGCTATGTCGACAGCGAGGGTCATGCCGGGAACCGCCGCGCACTTGCGCAGGGCCTCGGGCGCCTCGTTCGACGCGACGAAGTAGTCCACCACCGGGTAGAAGGTATCCCCGTAGAGCGCCTCGAAATCGGGCAGGGTCTTGAGCAGCGTGCCCCGGCCCCTGAGCGCCGCGTAGACCTGTATGCCCCCCACCGTGTTCATCAGGCTCGTTTCGTCAAAGGTGACGGTGAGGCGATAGACCGGCAGCCCGGCGGCCGCCTCTTGCAGGTCGAGCAGGTCTTCCTCGCTGAGCGGCGCTCCTGCCGGGGGCGCCCCCGCTTGCGGCGCCGGGGCCTGGGGCGCGGGGGCCGGCGCTGCGGGCTTCGGCGCGGGCACGGGCGCGGGCGCGGGCAGCAGCGCGCGGAGGCGCTCTTCTATGGCGGCGGTATCCTCTTCGTACACCGCGCCCCTCCCGCGGCATTCGAGCATGGCCTTCACCACATCGATGGCGGCAAGGAGCGTATCGACCGCGTTTTCGTCAACATTAATGGTGTCTGAGCGGATTGCATCGAGCACGTCTTCCATAAGGTGGGTAAAATGCGAAAGTTCCCTCATCTCGACCGTGGCCGCCCCCCCCTTAAGGGTATGCGCAGCCCGAAATATTTCATCTACCGCGTCACGATGGTCAACTTCCTGTTCCAACACGAGGACGTTCTGCTCGAGCGTGTCCACCTGCATCCGCGCCTCGCTGAAAAAGTCCCTGAGCAGTTCCTCGTTATTGGGGTCTAAATAATCACTCATTGCGCATAGTATAGGATATCCGGGGGGAAAATGCAAGGGGGGGGAGTGACGGCCTTAACCTGTTGACGGCGCTTCCCCTATGTGCACGTCCACCTGGGGGAACGCTATGTGCAGGCCCGCCTCTTCGATCCGCTCTTTGATGTTCTTCGTCTGATCCCAGTAAACTTGCCAGTACACGTCCCCCCTTGCCCAGGCCCGCAGGGCGACGTTCACCGCGCTGTCCCCCAGGGACTGCACGAGTATCTGCGGGGCCGGGTCTTTGAGGAAGCGCTTCTCGTTTTCCGCGATGTTCCGAAGCACCGCGAAGGCCGCGTCGATTGAGTCCCCATACGAGATGCCCACAATAAAGTCCATGCGGCGGCGGTTGTTGCGGGTGTAGTTTTTCAGGGGGGCGCCCCACACGCTCGAATTGGGCGCGGACACGTAGACCCCGTCCGGGGTTTCCAGTATCGTCGTGAAGAGGTTGATCTCCTTAACAGTGCCCCCCACCCCCGCGACCTCGATGTAATCCCCCTTGCGGCAGGAGCGCTGCACGATGATGACGATGCCGGCCGCGATGTTCGCGAGGGTGTCCTTGAGGGCGATGCCCACGGCAACGCCCGCCGCGCCGAGTACGGCGATTAAACTGGCCGTGTTTATACCGAAGAGGTCGAGAATCATGATCGTGCAGATGATCACGGCCGCATAGCCGACCACCCGCTTCAGCATAGAGGCGAGAGTCGCCTCTACCTTCAGTTTAAGTTTCCCCTCCGAGGCGTGGTTTATGACCTTGCGGAGGACCACCACGAGGACCCGCCCCGCCGCGATGATGAGGCCGGCAAGAAGGAGCCGCCGCAGGAAGAGCAGCAGGGTAGTGCTGTGGGCAGCCCACAGGCCGGCTATGGTACTGGTAACGTCCATTACTCTATCCTTATGAGTTCACCGCCGGAGCGCCCGAAGACCTCCGCCTCGTACATACACTCGGCGGCCGTGGGCGGCACAGGGTACACGCCCGGCATGACGGCGCGGAACCGGAACTCGACCACCTGCCGGCCGGCCTCAAGGTAATTCCAGTGATAGCGCACCTCATCATCCATGATGAAACGCTCCGGGCGGCCCCAGTACCACCAACTGGAGGCGCTGCTTTCGCCCTCGCCTCCCTGCGGGGCCGTCGCGGTGGTAACGAAGGTGGAGTCGACGATCTCGGCGCCGGAGGGCACCGGCGCGCGGAGCGCCACGAAGTGCCGCGTCTTTGTGGTCGAGAGGGTCACGCGGCGGGTGTAGGTCCTGCCCGCTTTCAGGGCGCTGTCCGTTACCCGCTTGCCGTCCGAGTCGAAGGTCTCGGCAAAGACGGAGAAGCCCTCGTCCCGCCGCTCCGCGATCTCGCTGGGGATCCCGTAGCGGAAACTGCTCATGTAGTAGAGCCTGCCGGAACCGTCCCGCTCTATGCGGAGGGGGAGCAGCGTGTCACGCGCCATGCTATCGATGGGGGGCTCCTCGATGTCGAACACCTCGGACACGGGGAGGCCCCCGTAGGAGTCGAAGCGGGATTGCAGCAGGTCCTCGCCCGCGAGCGCGGCCTTTGCGGTGAAGTTCACCTTCTGCTTCGCTTCGTCATCCGCCACGCGGGCGAACGCCGCTATCGCCCAGAAGGAGGCCGCGGTGGTCCCCCAATGCCCGTTCCGCTGGGACTCGATGAGCGCGGCCGCGAGGCGGCTTGTCATGTCGTCGTTGGGCGCGAGGGTCTGGTAGAGCATCAGGGCCAGAGCGTAGCGGTCGGTAGTCCCATCCCAGAAGTAGCCGCGCCGCTCTGCCGTCTCCTGTAGGTCCACCGTGCGGGCGCCCGGACGGATAAAGCGGGCTATTTCCTTGAACGCCTGACGCGCCAGCGCGGTCTCGCCCGAATCGGCCGCCGCGAGCCCCGCAAACGCATAGCCGCAGATGCCGATACTGTCACCCTTACCGAGGTACGAGCGTATCTCGTTGGGGATTTTTTCCCCGTTGAGGGAGCGCACCCAGAGCGCATAGCCGTAGAGGAAGGAGTCGCGCTGGTAGGCGTTGAGCGCCGCCTGGTCGCGGCTGAGGTAGCGGAAGAGCGCGTCCACGCGGAGGCCGGGCGGCAGTTTGCAGCCCTGCGTTTTTGCCAGGTAGACCATGTGCGCCACGCGGACGGACACGAAGAAGTTTGCCTGCGTCTCCCCCGGCCAGTAGGGGAAGCCCCCCTCCCCCAGTTGGCTCTTGGCGATGAAGGCGAGCTCTTCCGCGATCGTGGCCTCGAGGTTGGTGACGCGGCTTTCGAGGCCGAACGCGTCGAGGTGCTTGCCGAACGCGAGGAGGGGCAGGAGGCGGGCGGTGCGCTGCTCGAGGCAGCCGTAGGGGTAGTCGAGCAGGTAGCCCAGGGCCTCCTTCAGCGAGGCGAGGCGGGAGGCGGACACGGAGACGGAGAGGCTGCCGGAGCCGGGGGGTATCATCGCGGGCAGGACAACGCCGTTTTCCACGAAGGCGTTTTCGCCCGTCTTACCGGAGAGGTTCCCTATGGTGGTGACCGTTTCGAAGAGGACGGGACGGTCTACCTTGAGGGGCTTGACGATACGCTCGTTCACCTTTGCGGAGCGCAGGGTGAAGACGATGTTCGCGTTCCCCATGCCGGTTGCGGCCAGTTTGAAGGCCGCCTCCACGGTGGCGCCCGCCGGTATGCTGAGCTTCTGTTCCGCGCTGCCGTCCACTTCCAGTACCGAGCCCCAGCCTGACTCGGGGGAGGCCCCCTCGATGGCGACGGACACCGTGGCCTGGGCCGCCTTTTTTTCAAGGTTGCTTAAGATGAGGGATACCTGGCCCGTGTCCCGCCAGCGGAGTTTCCTCGGCAGGGCCGCCGTCGCCGTGAGCGGGGCGCTGACGAGCATTTCGCTCTCCTTAAGGCCGAACGTGTTGTCCCCCACCGCCACCGCCGTCAGGCGGTAGGTGGAAAGCGAGTCGGGCAGCGTGAAACTGACCGTGACCTTGCCGTCGGGCCCGGTGAAAAGGCAGGGCTCGAAGACGGCGGTGGGGCGGAAGTCCTTGCGCTCGTTGAGTTTGCCCCCCTCGTCGTCCCCGCCCATGAGGTCGTTGAGCGAGTAGGTGACCGGATCGATGAGGAGCGAGCGGCTGTCCGCCCCCCGCACCGCAAGCGGGAAGCGGCTTGGGTCATAAAAGAAAGCGAGCGGGTCCTGCACGTGGTAGTCGATGAGGTCGACCACCCCCCGGTCCACCGCCATAAACGACAGTTCGGCGCCGCTCACCGGCTTCCCGGCCTTCGTCACCGTTAAGGTGACATTCGCCTTTTCCGCGGGGCCGTAGACTTCCTTCCCCTGCGTGATGTCAATCTTGTAGTGACGGGACTCCGCGTCCACATGGAGCGCGGTAAGGCCGAAGAGGCCCTTGGGCTTGTCCAGATCCGGTTCGTCGAGCGTGCCTTTGGGGGGGCCGCTGCGCAGCGTAAAGGATGACAGGGCTGCGTAGACGACCGGCACCCACTCCTCCTTGATCGGGATGGTGATGACCTGCGAGGAGCCGTCAATCTCGATGATGCGCTCCTCGAGTATGCCCTCCCGCTCGAGGCTGAGGAGGTACTTCCCCTTTTCCAGGGGGGACTGGACAAGGATTTCCGCCGTGTCGCCGGGGGCGTAGGAGTCGCGGTCGGGCTGCATGGCGATGCTGTCCTCGTCCCGGGCTGCCCAGCGCGCCCAGCCGCCGCCCGACACGTAAAAGTGGTACGCGGTGAAGACGGCGCGGCCTTTGTCATCCTTTGCCCGGAGGCGGACCTCCCACTGCCCGCTCTTTTCAGGCGTAAAGGTGAAGGAGGCGGCGGCCCCGCCCCGCGCGGCCGTCAGGGTTTTTTCAATGATGACCTCTTCGACCCGCTCCCAGTTCAGATTGACGCGGCCGCCTACCCCCTGCTGTTTGGACTGCTTCCATTCGTAGCGGATAATCTGCGCCGACGCGCCGCTAATGACGCCCGTCCAGGGGCTGCCGTCCACCCGCACCGGCGCCCAGGAGAGCGTCGCCTCCTTGTTGGCCGGCAGGAACCAGGCAGGGCGGCCCGTTCCCGCGCCGCCCGTGCCCCGGTCGAGGCGCGAGGCGAGGTAGAAGGACGCCGGGTGCACCACCACCGAGGCCCGGGCCGCCGCCTCCTGGCGGGCCGCGTCCTGGGCCGTGGCCTCGACGCGGTAGCGGTAGGCCAGCCCCTCCACGCCGCCCTCCTCCGGCTTCTGCGTCAGGGTGACGGAGCCGTCCCCGGCGAGGGCGCCTTCAGCCTTGGCGAAGAAACTGCGGGTATCGTTGTACGATTCGGGCCCCATGTGCCAGTGCTCCCAGGCGCCGCCCGGGCTGTAGAAGAGGGGGTCGCGGCTCCAGTAACTCGTGTACGAGGCCCCCCCCAGGCCCCCGCCCGCAAGGTACGAGGCCTTGAAGACCGCCCGCATCGTGTCGCCCTGGTACACGGTGCCCTCCGGGAACGCGATCGAGGCCTGGAAGCGGAGCCGCTCGAAGTTCGCCACGGTGAAGGAGAGCGCGGTACCGTTCCGCCGCGCGTAGCGTCGCCCCCAGGGCGAGGGGTTCTCCGGGACCGGGGACTCGCTCCCGCGGCGGTACCAGAGGGTGTAGGTGCCGGGATCGAGGTCCTCCGGCAGGGTGAAACTCCCCCAGGAGCCCCCGTTTGCGGACGTTTCCCCCTTGATGACCGCAAGCGGCGTCTCGCTCGAGCGGCCCAGCGCCTCGGCGACGAAATCGCCCCGATAGGGGGTGTAGACCCCCAGGCTGAGGCGCTGGTCTATGCCCCGGAAACTGACGGTCTCGCCGGGCCGGTAGAGGCTCCGGTCGGTAAAGAGGAAGGCCGTGCTGCGCGTCTCTTCCACATCGAAGGGGCTTGCCCGGCCGTCCACATCGAAGCGCCAGAGGTTGTGACTGTCGTTGGGAATGAACTCCGCCTGATCCCCGCCCGCGGCGGCGCCGCCCCCTTCGAGTGCCCGCACCCGCAGCCCCGATTCGTTGTACGGATTCGGGCTATGAAAGCGTTTTTTGAAGTCCCCGGGGCTAAAAGTGAAGACCGCGAGGCCCTGCTCGTCGGTGTCCGCCTCGCGGACCAGCGCGCTCCCCTCGAGCAGTTGCACCTTCGCCCCCGCCGCGGGTTCCCCGGTCGAAAGATGCGTGACCCACACGAGGACCTTGTTGTACCCGTAGCGCACTGTGAGGCCCAGATCCGTCACCTGCACCGTGAGGTTCGAGGAGCCCTCGTTGACATAATCCCCCCATCCGGATTTGGTTTTGTACGTCCAGCCGAGGGCCGCCGTGCCCTTGCCCCCCGGCCCCAGGACGGGCTTCAAGTCTTCCATGAAGTAGCGCGGCTTGTTCCGGGGGAACGACGTGATATCGACCGGCTGTATCTGTTTTTTGTTGATGGTCTCGTAGGGCCCCGCGGCGCTGCTCATGCCGAAGCCCAGTTCCACCGGATTCTGGGTCCCCCAGACCACCTTCGGCGCATAGGATGACTCTATCATGCGGGCGCCGCTGTTACGCACCTGCACGAAACTGGGGGCCGAGCCTACCCGCACGCTTTCCACCTGCTCCTTCCCCAGCACTCTCCCCCAGACGTCCTTCACCTGCCCGGAAACTCGCACCGTGTAGGAGCTGTCGTAGTCGAGCGGCAGATTCCTTATGACCACATGCGAGCCGTCAATGGAAATATCATCTTTTACGAGGAGGCGCTGCCCGTCCACCGAGAAGAGCGCCGCCTGATTGCTATCCGCAAGCGTATGGGAAAAGCGCAGGGTGATGGGCAGCCCCTCCTGGCCGTAGCGGCTCGCTTCCGCTCCCCGGAAGCTGAAGGGCAGCAGGGTATGAAAGGTGAAGGAAATATCCGCTTTGGTGCCCAGGTAATCCGGCTCGGAGCGCGCGCCCGCAAGCAGCACGACCTTCACATCCGTGTCCATGGGGGGCTGCGCTTTCAGGCTGACGAGCACCTTGTGCGTTATGCCGTAGCGCTCCTCATAGTACCGGGACTCCGCCTCTTTCGCAGGCCGGGACACACTGAAGGCCGCTGCGGCCCCCCCCACATAGACCTTCAGCGATTCCCCTATCTGAGCGACATTCACCGGATACGCGAAGGTGATAGTGACAAAGGCCCCGTCCGCGGGCTGGACGTTGGTAATGGTGCTGTAATAGCCGTAGGCGGAGGAACCGCGATAGCCCGCGCTCCCGTCCTCGCCGACACTCCAACTGACGACCGAGAGCCGCTCCGTCTCGAAGGCGAAACTGCGGTTCCCTTCCAGTTCCTTCCCCCCCAGGGACTTGATCGTTTTCGGCACCGTGACCGTGTAGCGCCGCTGGGGCAGATAACCCCCCTCAGGTTCAAACGCGAGGAGACTCGACCCGTACCAGCGGTAGGTGCCCTTGAGGGGCGGCGTTATTTCGAGGAGCCCCGCATCCTCTTTCAGAGGAGCGCCCAGTTGCCCAAGCGGTACCACCGGCTGGGTAAAGACGACGAATATTTCCGGATGTTCCATCTCGCGGGCCAGTTCCCCCTTGGGCCCGAAATCGGCCATCTTGAAGGGCTCATCGCTTTCCCGTATCACCTGCGGCACAGGCGCTTTCGCCTCGCCCCCGGCCGCCGTTTCGCCTTCGACATCTTCCGCGGCCCCGCTCCCCGGCTCGTAATAGGCGATCTTGTAAGCCTTGTAAGCCTCGGCCCGCCTGCCCGTAACACTGAATGAGGCACCGGTCTCGTCTTCCATCCTGATTACCCGCTCCGCCTGCTCCTTCGAGCAGGCAAGGGTAACGGCGCACAGCGCGGCGCACAGCGCTGCGCAGAGCGCTGCGCCTTTTCCGCTTGTTTTCTTAACCATGGGGTTGTTCCTCCAGAGTAAAGCATAGCGCAGTACGGGTGAAAAAACAAGGGGCGGCACAGCAATTCTCATTACCTCTCACAAAGGCACAGAAGGGGTTGCTCGCTGGTGATGCCTCCCCTCCCCGCTTCCGGATCACGCACAAGTCCCCAGTCCCAAGTCCCGAGTCCCAACTGGCATGACGCAGCGCCCACTCGCCCTCCCCCCAGGCCGACACGCCGCACGGTCGGGGCGCTTCAAAAAGCCCGCACCGCACGAACCGAACAGTCGGAATCCTTGCTGTAGTAGTCCTGACTGCCGCTGGCGAAACTCTGATACCACGCGCTGTTGCCGGCGATCTCAGAGGAAGACCAGTAACTACGCCTGGAGAAGCCGCCTAAGCCCTGCTGCTTCAGATTAGTGTACATTAGATTTAGTTCTTCCTTGCCCGGCAGAAACCAGTCGTCACAACCGCCCCCATCGTAGGCCGCACAAGCCCGCGCCGCCTCATGCAAACCGGAACCATACGAAGGTGTGCCGTGCTCACACGCTGCCAGCGCCGCCGTGTTCGCGGCTCCCGTACCGATGGCTGTTCCGGTATCGCACGATGTACCGTATCCGCCCCACTGGTACGTACCCGGCAAGTCCGCGGGCGCGGCCTCGAGGTAGTGACAGCCGCCGAAGCCACTCGTACTGACATAGAAGATGAGTCCTCCGCCGGGGCCGTAGTAATCCAGCGGCGTGAATGAATAGCTGCCCGCCTCGTTTTTCACCGTTACATAGGCCTTGTACGCCGAAAACGCGGTCAGGCCGCTTATGTCCACGCTTACGGGAACGTTTGCCTCGGCGTTTTCGGTGTATACCTTGACGTCCCCCGTATCACCGCCGATGCACACGGCCTCTACCGCCGCGCCGTCTGCCGGGGCAGCCGCCCCTGAAAGGTACACCGCCACGTAGCAGGCGCCTGCCTCCTCCGGGGTGAAGTTCACCACTGCGGCCGTGCCGTCTGCGCTGGCAATGTCCATCGAGCCAGATACCGGTGTGAATTCGTCCGACGACCACACCGCGGAGTAGATGCCCGCTCTGTCCTTCACCGTTACGTGTGCCCTGTACGGCGTACCCCTGATCAGGCCGCTGAGACATACCGCATTACTGTCGCTGCCCGCCGCCGACGTGTCCCTGATATCCGCCAAACCATAGCCGCTCTCGATCTGGGCGCCGCTTTCCGGGGCATCTTCCGCTGCGGGATACACCACTATATAGCAGGTCCCCGCCCCGGTCGAAGTGAACTTTACCGTTGCGGTAGTGCCGTCCTTGCTTGCTGTGTTTGTTACCAGCCCCGCCGAAAGCACAGGCGCCGTGACGTCTCCGCCGCCGTCCTCAGGGTTCGCGCACCCAGCCAGAATAACAGCGCCCGCAGCCAGTCGGACGAACAATGTCGTCATTCGTGTTTTCATGTTGAAAACCTCCTCGCTGTAGAGGCTATTTTTTCTGCCCCGGGGGAGGGAGACCTGACGGATTCACCGCGCAGAGCGCGCCGGTTAAGCGCCCCGGCGAATGCCTTCGCGTTGGGGCGGCAAAGAGGAGCAGGGCGCCCACTTAAAAAGCAGGCGCCCGTTTCGTGAACACAAAAACCGCTATTCATACCAATATCTCCAAACAAGCGCTCCCTCGCGGGGAGCGACAGGCAGTATCAGGTGACTATACCGTATCCGCGAATAAAAAGTCAAGTGCGCATCTCGGTGCGCTGCCCCCCCCTTGACAGCAATTTGAGTCTACTCTGAAAAGTCAGCAATTAAGTAAGTAAACGCGAATGGTGGGCAACTTTGTTGCCCCCGAATTATCACGAATAATACCACATACAATTCTTAAAATTCGCGTTCATTCGTGTAATTCGCGGACCGCATTTATGCGGCAAATTCTTGAATTCTTGACTTTTCGGAGGGGGCTCAAATGAGAATTGCTGGGCGCCCCGCACCCCCTTGACAAAAGCCCCCCGCCGTGCTATATTCCTGGTATGGCAACCGTGAATAACACCGACGCCCGCGTCTCAAGCCCCTGAACGACTTCGCGTTCCAGAAGTCTATGGGTGAGCCTGGGGACGAGGAGCAACTTACCGGCTTCCTCAAGGCGGCGCTCAGAAAAACCGGGAAGGAGGACGTTTCCTCCGTCACCATCCTGAAAGGCAAAGACCTGCCCGCCGAGATCGCCGGGCGCAAGGCGGCCCGGTTCGACGTCCTCGCCGAGGCCAGGATCAGCATGGCAAAGAGCGATGTCAACCTGGAGGCGCAGATCAAGAACGAGTACAACATCAGGAAACGCTCGCCCTTCTATTGGGCAAAGAAGTACGTCGAAAA
>JAISTO010000194.1 GCA_031272575.1 Treponema sp.
CGTGAGCGCCTCCGTCACTCCGCGCTTTAAGCGCGGAGTCTCGCACCCCCTGCGAACGAGATTCCGCGGTCGAGCCGCGGAATGACGGCTACGGGCAAAGGGCCGCGGAATGACGAGGCGGCCCGTCACTCCGCGCCTTGAGCGCACCGTCACTCCGCGCCTTGAGCGCACCGTCACTCCGCGCCTTGAGCGCACCGTCACTCCGCGCCTTGAGCGCACCGTCACTCCGCGCTTTAAGCGCGGAGTCTCGCACCGCTTAGAAATCCGCGGGCTTTATCCCGGAGAGGGTGCGGTCGAATTCGGCGGCGGCGCGGGTGTCTCCCAGTTCGCGGCAGGTGTCGCGGAGGTTGTAGAGCGCGTCGTAGTACATCGGGGAGAGGCTCAGCGCCTCCTCGAAGCAGCAGCGGGCCTCCTCGTAACTGCCCTCCGCGAAGAAGAGCGCGCCCATGTTGTTCCACACTCGGGGGGAGGAGGCGTCCCGTTCGAGCGAGGCCGCGTAGCAGCGGCTTGCCCCCTCGAAGGCCTTCAGTTCGAAGAAAATCTGCCCCAGGGCACCCCAGGCTTCGGCAAGGTCGCGGTCGAGCAGCACCGCGCGGCAGTAACTTTCGAGCGCGTCGCCGTAATCGCCGGTCTTCTGCTGGGCTATACCGAGGTTGAGCCAGAGCAGCGGGTTTTCCGGTTCCATATCGAGCGCCCGCTTAAAGAGCAGGATCGCCTCGCAGGGCTTGTTCGCCTCGGTTAAGGCGATGCCGGAATTGTTCAAGACTACCGTATTTTCCATTACCTTAAGTATAATCGATCTCTTTACAAAAATCCAGTGATCCGGTAATATTTTTTTAAAAATTGATAATAAGGGAGCCTGTTCAAAAACTCGATATTGAACAGGCTCAAGGGGCATTCATTGAAGTCGATTGCTGATTATAACGAACAAATCCCGGACGACGAGGTATTCTCGTTTCTCTGCGGGAAGGTCACAAAGGGGGAAGTGCGCTCTTTTTCCCAACTGCGGCAATGCGCGGAGCCAGTGTTCAAAAGCCAGAAGCGCCAGGCCGTCCTGGTGCGGGTCTTCGAACTGATAAAGCGCCTCAACTGGGGCTACTTCTGGTGCCTGGACCCGCTGAAACACCGCAAACTCTGGGCCGAACTCGTGGTGCCGGACAAGCAGTTTTCGGATGTGGGGGATATAAAGCAGATCATCAACATGGAAACGAGCATTCACATCTGCATGCTCGACATTCACGGCTACACGAAGTTTTGTCAGGAGTCACGGAAAAACCCCTCGATGCTGAGTACGCTGGACGAGGCGATCAACAACGACATACGGGCCATCGCGGACAAGTGCGGCGCGGTCTGCAACCGCGAGCGGGGGGACGAGATCGTCGTGGTGACGGCCTCGGCCACGGACGCGCTTGCCGTCACCCTGGGCATCTTCGACTATTTTGCAAAAACGAACATCTTGCGCGATTCGACCATTTCCGTGCCGCGGAGCGGCAACGCAGCGATACTGCCCGCCTTCAAACTGTCCGCCGGTATCGCGGGTGGGGACATCAAAACCCCCCTGGCGATCACGGGGCAGGGCTCGCTGACGGGCTTCCTCCTAAACATGGGGGCGCGCCTGCAGAGCCGGGCCAACGAACTGTCCCCGGTCGAATCGAAAATTATGATCACGAAGCAGGCGGTTATGCGCTTCAAAAAAGAGAACGCGGCGGACCAGTCCCGCATCTTCCGGGGCGCCCCGCTCTATTTTATGGACACCGGCGCGATCGAGTTTAAGGGGGTACAGATACTCACCTGCGAGGCGATCTTTAAGGCCGAGGACCGCTACAAAGAGCATTTTTCCGTGCAGTTGCAGCGCCTGTTCGACTCGACCCGCGAGAACCTCTGGGAGCAGCGCATCTTTTTCGACCTGATGGAACTGGTCGGCAAGGCCGCCTCCGAAATGCCCCGCTTCAACGTCCCGCTCCCCGCGCCCCTGAACGGCCTGGTCAGCATCGACAACGAGTCGCTTACCCGCATGGCCTCAGACGCCCTGAAAGCCTACTCGAGCGACGAAGACTACCCCGCGGCCGTGGCCATACTCCACGACCTCGCGCTCGCGGCCGGGGCCGTCCCCTCGTTCGACCGTATCATCCTCGACTACCTCAAGGTGATCACCGAAAAATACGAGCATATCCTCGAAGCCTACCGGAGCGAAATCGACCGCGAGATCGACAACCGCGCCGCGAAAATTTTCAGCAAGGACTACTACAAGGCCTGGCAGACCGCAAAGCAGACCATCGTCCTTTACGACAAGTTAAAGGCCCTGGGCCGCGGCAGCAAGGAACTTCCCCCAAAGCGCGTCCTCTGGTTCGGCCTCATCAAAAAAAACCAGGAAAAGATGCGCTTCAAGTTTCATTCGGGGAAGTAGCGGGGGAGGAGCCCAGCGAGTGCACGATTACCACCCCGCCGATAACGAGCGCGGCGCCGAGCCACTGCAGGGGACTCAGGCGTTCGCCGAGCAACGCTATGCCCGAGAGCGCGGTAACCACCGGAATAAAATTGATGAACATCGTTACCAGGCCTATGCCGAGGCTGCTGATCGCGCGGGCGTAGAGCCAGTAGGCGAGGGCCGAGCAGAGGAGGCCGAGAAAGAGCAGATGCCCTATTACCGCAGGGCTCGGCGCCTTCCAAAAAGGTATTTCAGCAAGGGTGAAAGGGATAAAGCCCGCAAGCCCGGCCGCGGACTGCCAGAAGACCACATAGACGCGGCTCCGCCTTTCCGAAAGAGTCCGGATGAAAAAGTTGTACGCGACCCAGGAAACACACGCGCCCCCCATAAGGAGGTAGCCTTTCAGGCTGCCGCCGGCCCCGAAGGAAACCTTTGCCACAAGCCAGACGCCGGTCATCGAGACGAGCGCCCCTGCCCAGCGGAGCGCTCCCCGCAGCGGCGAGCGGCGCGCCGTTCCGCGCCGCCCGCGTCGCAGCAGCGCCTCCGCCTCCTCGCAGGCCATGGCAAGCACCGGAATCGCGCCGGTGATAATCGAGGCCTCGGACGCGCTGATCAGGGAGAGGCCGGTGTTTTCAAACCAAAAGTAGAGCGTCACCCCGAGCAGCCCCGCGCCCGCGAGAGCCGGCAGATCGCGGAGCGCCAGTTTTTCTTTGCGCGGAGCACCGCGATCCTGCCTCATCTTGATGAGCCCCAGTACGCCGCAGGCAAGAATGAAGCGGAACGCACCGATAGTCATGGGGGGGAAAGCCTCCAGCACTATGCGGGTGGAGACGAAAGAGACGCCCCAAAACAGCATACAGAGGCTGATTGAAACAAGGGCCTTCACGCGTTCCGGCATAGAAACAGTATGACAAATCAGGGAAAAAAAAGAAAGAGGGGAGGGGAGGGGCAGCAACTCTCAGAGAAAATACTTTATCATGTATAAAAAAGCGCACAAATCACACAAGAATTCACTTTATGTTGTATAAAATAGTAGACATTCCAATAAGAAATCACTTTACCTTGTGCAGAAAAACAGACAGTCAGGGGCGAGAATTTACTTTACCTTGTCTAAAAAAAGTGACATTGTTTCATCAGCATTTGTAGGTCACTCAAAATCCCTTTGGGCGCCTGCCGTTGCAAGCACGGTGCGCCTTCGTGGTGAAATTTGACGGCTACTCTGTGCCTCTGTGAGAGGCTAAATGTAAAATTGCTGCTCCCCATCCGCGGCATCTTGACCATTCAACGCATAGTGTGCTATATTGAAAAAAAAGGAGGCTAATATAATGATAAAAATTGCCACTATTGCGGGTTCCGATGCCTCAGGCGGGGCGGGGCTTGAGGCGGATTTAAAGACTTTTGAGGAGTATGGACTCTACGGGCTTGCCGCGGTCACCGCGATTGCCTGCATGGACCCGGAGCGGGACTGGGCGCATCGCGTGTTTCCGGTTGACGAAGAAGCGCTGCGCTCTCAGTTGGATACGGTGTTCAAGGGAGTGGGGGTCGCGGCGGCGAAGTCCGGCATGCTCGGCGCGTTTTACGCGGTCGACTGCGCCGCGGAGTATATCACGCGCTATGGGATCAAGCATTACGTGCTCGACCCGGTGATGGTCTGCAAGGGCGCGGGCGAGGCGCTGAACCCGGAACTGAACGATTCTATCGCGGCGAAACTGCTGCCCCTTGCCGAGGTGGTCACGCCGAACCTCTTCGAGGCGGAGCAGTTGTCCGGGCTGCGCGGTATCGCCGGCCTTGCCGCCATGGAGGAGGCCGCGCGGATTATTCACGGCAAGGGCGCGCGCACGGTCTTTCTTAAGGGCGGGGCAAAACTGCCCGGGCAAAGCAAGGCGCTCGACCTCTTCTTTGACGGCAGCCGCTGCGAGGTGCTCGAAGCGGATCTGGTCGACACGGCCTGGACGCATGGCGCGGGCTGCACGACCTCGGCCGCCATTGCCGCGGGCCTGGCCCGGGGCCTGCCGGTCTTCGAGGCGGTTTCCCTGGCGAAGCGCTTCATCACGCTGAGTTTGCGGAACGGCTTTGCGCTGAACCGGTGGGTCGGCCCGGGGAACCCCTCGGCCTGGCGCGCGGGGAATCTCTTTAAGTAGACGGAACAGACATTATCGTTAGTTGTTCAAGGGTTTCAAAATGAGTCTACTCTGTTTTCGGAGTGGGCTCAAATTGAGCCCACTCAAATTAACCGCTAATGGACGCGATTCGTGATAATTCGCGTTCATTCGCGGATTGTTACCACCCCCGCTGAGTACGGTTCGAGCGTAACCGTTACCGTGTTATTGCTTATGGCAAGCGCGCCTGTCCGGGTGCTCACGGTACGGGCGTTCTGTTCGCCCGAGAGCATAAGCGCCTCGGCGCGGGCCCCGGCAAGGCTGCCGTTCACGTAGTGCAGGTCCACGGTCCTCGCCTTCGAAAAGGGATTCACCAGTTTCGTGTAGATCACTTTCCCCTCCCCGTCTATGCTCGTTGCCTGAAAGAGCAGCGTCTCCTTGATCCGCTTTTCCGAGGGCACCGTGCGGGCGCCCTTGTAGGTCGAAAACAACTTCTGTATTGCATAGTTCGGCGTCAGGTTGGTGATCCCGTTGCTGTCAAACCAGATCATATCCGGCCGCCACTGGAACGCGCCGTCCCGCGCGAAGAGCGGGGCATACGAGGCCATCTTGACGATATCCGCGTTCCGCTCGAGCGCGGTCATGTAAGCAGCCTCGCAGAGCGCGGTGTACCATGTGTTCCCGCGGTTCGTTTCGTGCGCCGCGTACTCGCCCACGAAAATCTGGGTACCGTTGCGGGGGTATGAATCGTAGCGCCGTGTGTTCGTCAAAAACCACGAGGGCTCCATGTAGTAGTGCTCGTCCACTATCGCATCCTTGTAGAAGGCATTGATCTGCGACCAGGCCGCATCGTTTATCGCGCCCGAGGCCAGAGGCCCGGTAGTCGTAATAATTTTGATGTCAGGATACTTCTGCAGCACCGCCGCGCGGATAGCGGCAAAGTTCGTCCAGTACTTTGTCTCCCAGTTCTCGTTCCCTATGCCTATCTTTTTCAGGTTGAAAGGCGCAGGGTGACCGTTGGCCGCGCGCTTCGCGCCCCAGGTCGTACTGGTACTGCCGGTGGCATACTCAATCAGATCGAGATAGTCCTGAATAAGCGTATTGAAGGCCGCGCTGCCGGGCGTGTAGTCAGGCTCGTTGGCGGAAACCACCCGGGCCTGGCACAGAATGCCCGCGCCGAGCACCGGCACCGGTTCAGCCCCCAGGTCCTCACACAACTGGAAGTACTCGTGAAAGCCCATCCCGTAGGACATCATATAGCCCCACAGGTTGCTGTTCTCGCGGCGCTCCTCCGGCGGGCCTATGGTATCCTTCCAGCGGTAGGTCGTCTCGTGCCGGTACGCGCCCTCGACAATGCAGCCCCCGGGAAACCGGATAAAGCCCGGCTTCAGATCCCGCAGCGCCTCGACCAGATCCTTGCGGAGCCCGCCGTGTGGCCACGCGGCCTGGCCCGCACCCCAGGTGTCGGTGCGCATAAGGGAGACGAAGTCCAGGTCGAAGTCGCCGGTACTCTCGCAGGTGAGCACCAGGCTGGCCTGGCCGTCCGCGGCGGCGGTCAGCGTGTAGGGGCCGTACTTTTTCCAGGACGCCGAGTCAAGGGTGACCTGCACGGCGTTCGACAGTTCAGAGCCCGACGCGGTTTTGAGAACCCAGCGCAGGCTGCCCGCATAGGTGCCCCTGCGCGCGTAAAACAGGAAGCGGTACGCGGCCCCGGCCTTGAGCGCAATATCCTGCGTGGCCGCATAGCCCCCGTTCGCAAGCGCATACCCCGCTCCCGTCACGTTCAGCGTGACGTACGTGGGGTTCGTCGGGTTGAGCGGCGAGGCAGCCGCCGCGGTAACCGAGCCTGAGCCCGTGCCGCCGTAGTTCGCCGTCCACCCGCGCAGGGGCTCGGTCTTCGGACTCGGGTCCGGCGTCTTCCATTCAAACGACCGGTTCCTGATGAGTTCGGGATAGATCCCCCCATCCGCCGCATAGTTGATATCCTCGAAAAAGATACCGTAAAAGGTATCCGCTATTTCGGCCCCCGCCGCGCCCAGATCAAGATTGATGACCAGATCGCTCCCGGACGCGGTGTTGTTGATGCCGGTAAGACAGCCCTCCCCCAACAGCAGCAGCGCACAAAGCACCGCCGCGCCAATGGTACGTGCCATAGTTTCCTCCTTCCACGCATATATTGCGTGTACGTACACGCTTTCAGTATAGGGGACAATTGCTGCGCTGTCAAGGGGGGGCGGGTCAGTAATTCAGTGAGGCAAAGAGACGGAGCCCTTCGAGCGTGTGCATGGGGTCGAGGCGGTTGATGCGGCCCACGAGCGGGGCTATGCTTGCAGAGAGGCCGCCCGTCGCTATCACAAAGAGGCGCGCGCCGGTTTCCGCTTCCGTGCGCTCGACGAGTTCCTTTACGAGCCCGGCATAGCCGTACATGATGCCGGCGCGGATAGACTGCTCGGAGTCGAGGCCGAGCGCGGTCGTGGGGAGCGAGAGTTGTACCTGCGGCAGTTGGGCGGTGCCGGACACGAGCGCGTTCACCGCGGTTACGAGGCCGGGCGCAATCGCCGCGCCGAGTACGCGGCCTTTGCCGTCTACGGTCGTAAAGGTGAGCGCGGTACCGAAGTCTACCACCATGCAGGTCTCGGCGGGGTGCGTGTGGTGCGCCCAGGCCGCGTTCGCCAAAAGGTCGCTCCCCATTTCGGGCGGAGTCGTGTCCTTTTGCAGCCCCGTCTCGATGAGGCGCGAGACGACCAGCGGCTTTATGTGGAACAGGTTCTGGATGTTTTTTTCGAACGAGCGGGTCAGGTTCGGCACCACCGAGCAGAGCACCGCCTGCGCTATCTGCCCCTCCGCCAGGCCCGCATGCGCAAAAAGATTTTTTATGACCAGCGCATACTCGTCGCTCGTTTTTTTCCAGTCGGAAAAAATCCGCCAATCGGCTATCCATTTTTTCCCGTCGTGCACGGCAAGCACTATGTTCGTGTTTCCTATGTCAATCGCAAGCAGCATGACGCCTCCTTTATTGGCAGCCGCCGGACTTGTCCGGCAGGCTGCTACAGCATAGCGCAACAGGAGACGGTAGTCAAGGGGAGCGGGCCCTCCCCTCCCCTACTGCGTCACGTACTCAAGGCCGCGCTTCTGGGGGGTGCGGAGGCTCGACAGGGCCAGGTACAGATAGGGAACCCCATCCTCCTCGTAACGCTTCAGAGTGCCGATGGCCTCTACCCAGGTATCGTCGGCCGGATAGTTAACCGCAGGTTGATTTTTTGACTCCCATTCGACTTCGAAGCCCGCGCTCCCGTCGTAGCCGCAGCAGCCCGGACCGTAGCGGATAACGAAGCAGTAATTCCGCCGGTCGGAGCGCTGCTGTTTAAAAAGCCCCTCCAGTTTCAGCGTTTTTCCCAGGTAATCGTCCGCGTTCAGGTACACGTCATTCGTCTGCGCGATAAACAGTTTCTCTTTTATTTCGATCACGTCTTTAGGGATGACCGGACTCTCTTTTGCGGGAACCGTTGCTTCACTGCTGACCTGACTGAGCGGCGTCTCCCTGGCGGGGGCCGGCTCTGCCGCTGCCGCGCTTGCGGGACTCTCAGCGGCGCCGGGCTTTTCCGCGGCGGCCGCGGCAGCGGCCGCATCTTGTGCTTTCGCGCCTGAGCAGGCGGCAAGGAACAGGGCCGCCGCGAGGGACGCTGCCGCGAGGGGCGCCGTTTTTTGCGGCGGGCGGCGCGCTCGCTTGCAAACCTGAATGCCCCAGAAGAGCGCGAACGCGGCGATGTTGACGAGCACCACGCTTGCGCCGGTGGGCATCGCGTACACGTAAGAGATGACGATGCCCGCGCCGTAGCACACGATCGAGACGCAGACCGCGGATATGCTGACGCCGCGAAACGTCTTGCAGAGCCGCATCGAAGTGAGCGCGGGGAAGATGATCAGCGCGGAGATGAGCATGGCGCCCATCATGCGCATTCCGAGCACGATGGTGACGGCGGTGAGCGCGGCGATCAGCATGGTGTAACGGCCGGTCTTGAGGCCCGAGGCCCGCGCGAAGGTTTCGTCAAAGGTAATCGCGAAGACCTTGTGGTAAAACAGGATGAAGAGTGACAGCACCACAACCGAAAGGGCGACGCTGATATACACGTCATGTTTGTTCATCGCGAGGATACTGCCGAAGAGGTAGTTGCACACGTCGGTGTTCATGCCGGTGGTCTGCGAGATGAGCACCACGCCGAGCGCGAGCGAGGAGGTAGAGATGAGCGCGATAGCGGCGTCCCCTTTGATAAGATGCTTTTCGCCCAGGCGCAGCAGCAAAAACGCGGCGGCAAGGCAGAGCGGTATCGCGACCGCGAGCGGTGCGGCATGGAGGGCCGTTGCCGCCGCGAGGGCGCCGAAGCCCACATGCGAGAGCCCGTCCCCGATCATCGAGTAGCGCTTTAAAACCAGGCTCACCCCGAGCAGGGCGGCGCAGATCGAAACGAGCGCGCCCACCACAAAGGCCCGCACGAGAAACGGGTAACTCGCCATTTCCCGCAGGGTTTCAAATAAGTCAAACATCACTTTTCTCCTTATAGCGTAATGACTGTTTTTGCGTACCGTGACGCGGCGGCCATGTCGTGCGTCACCATGACGATTGCGCGGCCTGAGCGGTTGAGCGCCGCAAGGTGCGCGTACAATTCCGCGGAGGCGCGCGGGTCGAGGCCGGCCGCCGGCTCGTCGAGCACGAGGAGCGCGCTGCCCGCGCAGAGCGCCCGGCAGATGAGGACGCGGCGCTGCTGCCCGCCGGAAAGTTCCCGGAAGCAGCGTTCCTTGAGCGCCGCCACGTCCATGCGGCGCATCGACTCTTCCGCCGCGGCCTTTTCCGCGCGGGTGAAAAAGGGACGCAGACCCATGCGGCCCGTCAGCCCGGAAAGGACAATTTCTTTTACCCCGGCCGGGAAATCTTTTTTCGCGGCCTCCTGCTGCGAGAGGTACCCGATGTCGGTTCGACGCAGGTCCGGGGCGAAAAGCACTTTCCCCTGCAGCGGACTTAGCAGCCGCAGGAGCCCCTTCACGAGGGTGCTCTTCCCCGAACCATTCTGCCCCACGATGCAGAGATAATCCCCCCGCCGCACGGCACACTGTATACCGCGCACGACGATATGTCCCTCGTAGCCGAAGGATGCGTTTTCACAGATGATGAGTGAGTCCGCGTCCATAGTATTAACCGTCCCCCAATGCTTCGTGAAGGCGCTCCACATTCATCTCCATTAACTCCAGATACGTTTTACCGGCGTTAAAATCCTCTTTGGAGATATTGTGACAGGCATGAAGGAGCCGTTTTTTCGCGCCGGTCTCTTCCGCTATGGTGTCCGCGATTTTTTCGTTGGAGAGTTCAATGTGAAAGACCACCGGAATATGATCACGCTTGATCGTGTTGATTAAAAACGCGATCGTGGCCGCGCTGCATTCGGTTTCTGTGGAACAGCCGGGAAACGCGGCGTAGTACGAAAGCCCGTACGCGTCGGCAAGGTAGCGGAACGGAAAGCGGTCGCCGAAGACGATGGTTTTGCGCGGCGCGTTTTGCGTCACGGCGATGAAGGCCTGATCGAGCGCCTCAAGGCGGGCGATGTAGGCGGCGGCGTTCTGCCGGTAGAGGGCAGCGTTTTCGGCGTCGGCGGCGCAGAGCGCGTCCGCAATTTTCGCCGCGATGCGCGCGGCGTTCCGCGGGGATGTCCACACGTGTTCGTCGTACTCCGGCCCCTCGGCCTCTTCCTCTTCCGCCTCCTCTTCCATGCCCTCGACGAGTTCCTCTTCGACCACCTCGACGCAGTCCATTAGAGAAACGATCTGCATACCGCTCGTATCGAGTGAGGCCAAAATGCGCTCGACCCAGGTGTCCGATTCGCCTCCCACATAAATGAAGACCGCGCTCTTCTGCACGGTGATCATATCCTGCGGGGTAGGCTCGAACGAGTGACTCTCCGCGCCAGGCGGAAGCAGCATGGTCAGTGCCGCCTTGCCGCCGGCTAACTGCCGCACGAAGTCGTAGGGCGCGAAGATGGTCGCGGTAACCGAAACCGCGGATGCGCCCGCATCCGTGCCCCGCGCGCCGGCGTTCCGGGCATCGCTTTTCCGCGCACAGCCGGAAAAGCCCATTGTGACAAGCACCGCGGCGAACGCCGCAACAAGCGCGCTCAAAGCCGCGGTATGCGGCGCAATATGCGCTGCCGAAAAAACAGCGCGACATGTTTTTTTCATGTGTACTCCTGAAAAGGATTTTTAAGAAAGTAACCGCGAATTACACGAATTTACGCGAAATATTATTCTTAAAATTCGCGTTCATTCGTTAGCAACGAAGTTGCTAATAATTCGCGGACCGCATAAATGCGATCGCATAAATGCGATCGCATTTATGCGACAAATTCTTGATTTCTTGACTTTTGGGAATGGGCGCAATTATATGGCCAACATTGACAGATGCCCTTTAAAGAGGATATCAGGAAGTGATTTTTATTTTCAGGGTGACGGGGGTGCGGAGCGCGGGAGCGCGGGCCGCGTCCCGCGCCGCAAGATACGCCGCGCACAAGGAGGCGGCGCCCGCGAAGAGCACGGCGGCTCCGAGGCGGCAGAGCCCCTCGAGGATGCGCTGCGCCGCGTGGATCTGGGCGCAGACCGGACAGCCTTCGCCAATGCAGTCGTGATCCAGGGCCGAGAGCAGAAAGCCCTCTGCCAGAAACGCGGCCAGAACGAGGAAGGCCGCCGTTACCACAAGCGGATACCGGGTGCGCGGTGCGTGCATAGGGAGAGTATAGCGGATAGGGGAAAACGCGTCAAGTGATATTAGCGGGACGCATGCTGACCAGTTCGCACACGAGGCGATCGAGGAGCATGCTCTCCCAGACCGCCCCGGCCTCGCGCAGGCGCAGGTCGTACTCGGCGATCAGGGCCAGGGCCGGCTCCGCGGACGCATAGCGGCTTGCGGCCGCCGCGTAATCGCGGCGGGCTGTGGGGGAGGCGAAGCCGTTCCGCTTCAGTTCGAAGTCGTTGTTCGCCTTGCCCGCGTCCCGCAGCGCGAGGTAGTCGCGGAGGCGGCGGCAGCACCAGGCAAGCCCGGCCAGCAGGCTGACCGGAGATTCCTTCGTCCCCAGAATCGCCCGCACAGCATCGAGACTTTTTTCCAGATCCCCCGCCGCTATGCGCGAGAAGAGCGTAAACGCCGATTCCTCCCGCGTATGCGAAAGCCATTTTTCCACCGCCTCCGCGTCCACCGGTTTGGCGCGGTCGAGAAAGAGGGTTAGGCGGCCGCACTCGCGGCCCAGGGCGGCCGTGTTGTTTTCCACCAGTTCGAGGATGGTTTGCACGCCGTCGCCATTAATGCGGAAACCCGAGCGCCTGAAAAAATTTTCTACCCATTCGCCTTTTCGCCGCTCGTCCAGTTCCCAAAATGTACGGACATTCGAAGGGGGAAACGCCTTTTTCAGTGTCTCGGAAACGCGGATTTCGTCCGTCATGCAGACGACGACGGTATCGGCATCGAGAGCGGCCAGCGCGGCGGTAAGGAGCCGCAGCCCCTCTTTTTCCTCTTTTTTGACGCCCCCCAACTTGTCCGCGTTCTTAATGATGAAGAGGCGCTTCGCCGCAAAGAGCGCCCCGTTTTGAATCGCGTCGGCAATTTCATGCGCCGGCGTTTCAGTCGCGTAGTAGAGGTTTTCTTCGCCGCCCCCCTCCCCTTCCCGCGGCGACTGCACCATGCCGTACTCTTTTTTCGGCATGCCCAGTTGGACGCGGATGTCGTTCAACGCGTCGTCTTTCATGCCGGCCTCGGGGCCCATAAAAAGCCAGGCCGTCCCTTTTGCGCTTTTAGTCATAAAGCCGAATAACCCCCGCGCAGCGGCCGAGTATTTTCATGCCCTTCTTTTGGTACAACGGCTGATGCTCCGGATTGCTGCTCTGCGGCTGCAGCCTGATCCGGTTTTTTTCCCGAAAGAATTGTTTAATCGTCGCCTCCTCCTTGTCCTCCAGAAAGGCCACGATGATTTCGCCGCTTCGGACACTGTTTCGCTTTTCGATCAGCGCCATGTCCCCATCAACGATGTTGGCCAAATTCATCGAATCGCCTTTTACCTTTAGGATGAAATACTCCGCGCCGTCTTTCAGAAGCGACCGGTGAATCTTCACCGTACCCTCCTGGTTCTCTTCCGCGAAGATCGGCTTGCCCGCGGCCACGGTCCCGATCACCGGGATGTTCAGGTTGCCGTCATCGAACACACCTTCGCCGTGCGGAGTCAGGCGCATGCTGCGGGAGCGCCTCTCGTCTTGCACCGCAAAGCCCTTCTTGCAGAGCGCCCGCATGTGGTCATGCGCGGCCTTGATCGAAAAGCCGAAATGCAATGCCACCTCCCGTATCGTCGGGGCATAGCCTTTCTCGCTGATCCGTTCCCTGATGTATTCAAGCACCTCCCGCTGCCGCGCGGTAATAGCGTGCATGCTACTCCTCCTCAAACTTCGATTCGAACACGCGCGTCAGCGTGTCGATGGCCTGCTGTTCGTCCTCACCCTCCGCCGTCATTTCGATTTCGGAACCGTACGACGCGCCGAGCATGAGTATGCCCATAATCGATTTCGCGTTAATTTGCGTATCATCCTTTTTGAAATAAATGGATGATTTGAAGTTTTTGATCGCCTGCACAATCAGCGCCGCGGGCCGGGCATGAATCCCCGCCCGATTCAAAATCTGTACCACCTTTGTTACCATGACCCTTCCTATATGATATCCTCGCTTCCGAAGAACACCGAGCGCGCATGCGGTGTGCTGCTTTCGAGCCACTTCAGGATATTTTGATTGAATTCACGCGCGGCATTGTAGCCCATTTTTTTCAGACGCTCGTTCATCGCGACCGTCTCGATGATCACCGGAATGTTGCGGCCCGGCTTTACCGGAATTTCCAGGAGCGGAATGCTCACTCCCAAAATCTCCATATACGTTTCCTCGAGCCCTATGCGGTCGTAATCTTTTTTCGCGTCCCATATTTCCAGTTTGACGACCAACTGCACCTGCTTCTTGTCGCGGATCGCGCCTATGCCGAAAAGGTGCGTCACGTTGACAATGCCGAGCCCGCGTATCTCCATGTGGTGCCCGATGATCTTGTTCGCGCCCGTCCCCATGACGATGTTCCCGCTGACGCAGCGCAGTTCGACCACATCATCCGCCACGAGCCGGTGCCCATGCATGATCAACTCGAGCGCGGCCTCGCTCTTGCCGACGCCGGAGTCCCCCAGGATCAGGATGCCCTGGCCGTAGACCTCGACGAGCACCCCGTGCAGGCTCTTGCGGGGCGCGAAGATATCCCCCAGTATGCGGAGGAGGCGGCTGACGAACTCCGTAGTGCCGACCGGCGTCTGCAGCACCGGGCAGCCGGCGTTTTCGGCCAGCGCCAGGAAGGTATCGCAGGGCGCAAGCCCCCAGGTAAAAATGCAGCAGGGCATAACCGCCTCAAAAAAACGCTCCAGGCTCTGGATATTTCCTTCGGTTTCGAGTTTTTGGATATAAGCGGTTTCCCCTTTGCCGAAGATCTGTATCCGTTCACACACAAAGCAGTCGTAAAACCCTGCGAGAGTGAGTCCCGGTCTGTTGAGATCCGGCATACTTATCACCCTGCTAAGGCCCTTCCTGCCCCCCAGACAGCGCAAATTGAGTGAGTTGTGTTCCCGCAGTTCCAGGTCCATTAGATCCAGAACGGTAAACTGTTTTTCGGCCATGCTCTGCTCCAAGTTGATAGTAACCGAGTGTCCGAAAAGTGTCAAGGGGCGCTAACTTGACTCATTTATAGTGGTTTGCTATGGTAGGCGGGGAGACAAGCATGACGGAAGTGTGCTATAACGGCTCTTTTGCCGGATTTCTTCGGCTCTTTAAAGAGGCCGTGTTAACCGGCGCGGCGCCGGACAGAGTGCGCCGCGAGGGGCCGGTCACTCTGTTTGACGGGGATACGGATGACGGCGGCTTCTTTGTCGGATTCAGAACGCGCTTTCCGGAGGCCGCGGATGCGGTGCTCCATGCCTGGCTGAGCGAGTTCCCTATAGAGCCTGACATACTCGCGTACGGGGCCGCGGTACAACGCGATCCCGCGGCAGGGGCCGACCGCGGCTGCGCGCCGGCTGCAACGGTGCTCGAAGCCGCATACAAGACGGCGCATGAAACAGACCGGCTCCGCGGCTTCCTCCGCTTCGCGCCCTCGCGCAGTCCAGGGACGGACGGCGTCTGGCTCGCGCGCTGCGCCCCGGATCACCTCGCGCTCCCCTGTTTGGCCCCGCACTTCAGCGCCCGCTTCGGAGCAAGCCCATGGGCCGTCATTGACGAAAAACGCGCGCTCTGCCTCTCGCGCCTCGGCGGCGAAGACGCGATACTCCGCCCCCTCGAAGAAAGCCCTTTTGCGGAAAAGCCTCCCCCGCAAGAGCCCGGCGCGGACCCATGGGAGGCGATCTGGTGCCGGTATCACCGCGCGATCACCAACGAAACACGCAGAAACCCGCGCCTCCAGCGGAGTTTCCTGCCCCTCCGCTACTGGCACTATCTCCCCGAGATGCAGGCAAGATAAACCCGCCGGCCTCGCGCCGCGCCTTGACGCGCTCCGCGGTTTTCACTATTATAAACGTATGTATTTTCTGCGCACTATTACCATCACCTTAACTGCGGCCCTTGCGGCGTTTTCCGCGGGCTGTTCCGGGCGGGAAGCGCCCCTCCTCTCCCGTGAGGAACTCTTCAGCCTCGATATAGGCCGGCTCGAAGACCAGATCGCGCTTTACAATCTGGACGGGGATCGCGGCATAAAGCAGTGCAACATTGCTATGCGCGACGGGTTTTTTTATATCGCGGATACGAAGGGCGCAAAAATCGTGCGGTACACCTCGTACGGCGACCTTCTTTTTATGATCTACAATGATGAAACGAATCCGCGCCTTTCAGGCTTGAAGCCGTTTTCGGCCGATACGGCCGCGACCCGCTGGGCGGTTTCGTACCCGTTGAAAGAACCGGGCGAACTCGCGGTGGACTCGCGCAAACACATCTATGTGCGGGATCGGCTTCCCTACGAACTGCACGCTACCGACGAGGAAAGCGGCGCGCTCCTCGACAGCATCATCCTGCACTTCGATGAAAACGGCCGCTTCCTCGAATACCTCGGCCGCGAGGGGCCGGGCGGCGCCCCCTTCCCCGCAATCGAGGGCATATTCCCCTCGGTCGATGACGAATTCGCGGTGGTGTGCAGGCTGCCGACCGGCTGGAACGTGCATTGGTTCAGCGCCGGGGGGAGCAGCCTTTACCTCGTGCGCCTCGAACGCAGCATGGTACCGGTGCCCAAAGACCGCGCTCACGCGATTCCCTCGCTGAACGGAATTTGCGCCGCGCCTGACAGCCGCAGACTCTTTGTCAAGGTTGACTATTACCGGGACACCTTCGACGGCTCGACCGGCGCGCGTACCGGCAACGAGCCTGACAGTTCCGTCCTCTGGATAATGAACGTGGAATCCGGCGCGTGGGAACGCAGCTTCGAAGTTCCCTTCTGCGAATTTTCTTTCATGGACGGCAGCCGGCGTGAAACGGTGCGGACCTTTTACTCGATGATAGGGGCGGCAGCGGGCGGCTCGATATTTTTCTCCGCGCCGGTCGAAAACGGGTGTTCTATATTGATAACAAACGTTTTATCGGGGCAGCAGCACGAGGAGCGCCGTGCCTTTCTGGAACTTTCCGCAAACGAACTACGCTTCAATACGTTCAACCTGTCCCCCGACGGCATACTTTCCGCGCTGCTCGAGGACGACTGGAAGGTCAAACTGGTATGGTGGCGTACCGACAAAGGGTATGAACGGCAAAACTGAACGAATCCGGACCCTCGAGGGGCTCGTTGAAAAATACCAGGCCTCGTACTACGCGGGGGAGGCCGACATTTCGGACGGCGAGTTCGATCTGTTATGGGATGAACTCTCTCGCCTCGATCCGGAAAACGCGCTCCTCAAAAAGGTCGGCGCGGAGGGGCGGGCCGCTTCTCCGGCCGCCGATGTGGACGGCTTTCCCAAGAAGCGGCATCGTATCCCTATGGGGAGCCAGTCGAAGGCCGCGAACCCGGACGAGTTCCGCGAGTGGGCCGCGAAAACAGGGGCCGCCTCCTGGACGGTGCAGTACAAACTGGACGGCGCAAGCCTGGAACTACAGTACGAGCGCGGCATCCTCGCCGCCGCGGTGACGCGGGGGGACGGCATCGTGGGGGACGACATTACCCCCAACGCGCTCCGCATGGAGGGGGTGCTGCCCCGCCTGGGCGAGGCTTTTTCCGGCGGGGTGCGCGGCGAGGTGCTGATGACGCGCGCGGTCTGGCAGGCAAAGCACAGCGAAAAGGCGAACTGCCGCAACGCGGCTAACGGCATCATGCGGCGCAAGGACGGCGAGGGCTGCGAGGACCTCCGCGTCATCGCCTATGACGTGTCCGCGCCCGGGAACGACAGCCTCTTCGCCCGCGAGCGTGACAAGATCGCCTGGCTGCAAAAGCAGGGCTTCCAAACGCCCCGCACCGTAGAACTAAAGGACGCGGAAGAAGTGATCGCGTACCGGGAGCGTGTCGCGCAAGAACGTGAGCGCATGGATATCGACATTGACGGCCTCGTCGTCAAGGACAGCATCGTGGACATGGCGGACCTCCGCAGGCCCCGGCCCGAGCGCCAGATCGCGTTCAAGTTCGCGCTCGAGACGGCCTTCAGCATCCTGCGCGGCGTCGAGTGGAGCGAGTCAGGCGCCACCTACACTCCCATCGGCATCATCGATCCGGTGCGCATCGCGGGCACGACCGTGCAGCGGGCCAACCTGAACAACCCGGGCCGCATACGGGCGATGGGGCTGCGGATCGGGCAGGCGGTCTCCGTGGTGAAGCGCGGCGAGATCATCCCCAAGATTGAAGGGAGGGCCCCGGAGGGGGCGCTGCCCGGCGAAGATAGCATCGAGGGCACCGAGGACATCGTTTTTCCCGAAACCTGCGCCTCCTGCGGCGCCCCCCTCGAGGACGAGGGCACCCGCCTCTACTGCCCCAATACGGCCTGCCCCAAGCGCCTCCTGCACCGCCTCCAAAAATGGGTGAAAGTACTGGACATTATGGAAATAGGCGACAAACTGATCCAGCAGTTGTTTGATTCGGGGCGGGTCCGTCACATTGCGGACCTGTATACCCTTACGGCCGAGGAACTGGCCGCCTTCGAGCGCATGGGGGATGTTTCCGGCGCGAAGGTCGTCCGCTACATACGGGCGCCCCGCGCGCTCCCGCTCGCGGCCTTTATCGCGGGGCTCGACTTCGAGGGCGTGGGCGAACTGGTAATGGAAAAGATCGCCGGCGCCGGCTACGACACCCTCGAAAAACTGCGGGCCGCCTCGCTCGAGGCCCTGGCCGCGGTCTACGGCATCGGGGAGATCACCGCCGGCACTATCGTGCAGGGCCTCGCCGAATGCAAGGAGGCCATCGACGCTATCCTCGCGGCCGGGGTTATCCGCATTGCGCCCCCCCCCGCGAAAGACGAACTCCCGCTGCGGGGGCTCTCGTTCTGTTTTACCGGCGAACTCGCCACGATGAAGCGCAGCGAGGCGCAGGAGCGGGTCAAGGCGCTCGGCGGCGCGATCAAGTCCTCGGTGGTGAAGGACCTCTCCTACCTCGTCACGAACGACCCCGGCTCCGGCTCCGCGAAAAACCAAAAAGCGCAGAGCCTCGGCGTAGCGCTGCTGGACGAGGCGGCGTTTCTCCGCCTGCTCGAGCGCCGCGGGCCGGAGCAGATGCCGCGGAAGCCGGGGGAGTTGTTCTAGTGTCCTGTCCTATTCACATGGCAATATAATTTATGCTATACTGAAACCATGAAAGCAGTCATACCGAATGTCACGGCGGAAGACCGGGACATGATAGAAAAGCTGTTGGCCGCAG
>JAISTO010000120.1 GCA_031272575.1 Treponema sp.
GGCAAAAATTTACTCTAAAAACTCCAAAAGCAGCCTCGAAAAGCGTGAAATCACGCGAATTTTTCATCGAATTATTCAAAGTGCTACAGGCTGCTAGAACTGCATGGCCCGCGAGGCGGTGAGGGCGCGGGCTTCGTTGGGGTAGATCTCGACCGCGTCTTCCTGAAGCCAGCCCGCTACCGGGCCCTGCGTGGGGCTGACCGCGGTGGCCGACGTTTGCAACGAGGCCTCGGTTCCCTCGATATACACCCACGAGATCGCCCGCCCCTCCACGGAGGAGGGCGTTTCCGCGACTGCCTTCCCCGCCTGATCAAAAAACTGCCGCTCCAGCACCTTGACCACCGCGCCCCGCCGCAGGTAGACCTGCGCCTCGCCGCGCCCCTTCCAGGCCGGGCCCTGCGGGTAGGGCGTTTTTTCCAGGTGGATGTACGCGGCCTTGACGACGCCGTAGCCTATATAGGCGCGCGTGAGGGGGCCGGTCGAGGGGGGCGCAAGCGGCGCGTCTGGCGCCTTCGCCCTGCACGAGACGACGGCGCAGAGCGCGGCGCAGAGCGCGGCGCAGAGCGCGGCGGCGCCGCGGACGCGGTATGCCCGGAAAGTCACCGGTTTTCGCGGCTAGAGGATAAGTACGCCAGCAAAAAAGAAGTGCAGCACCCCTGACACGATTGCCAGGGTGCCGAACACCTTTTTATGCTCGCCGAAGATCAGGTACATCCGGCCGGGCTCCCAATCCAGCGTCGAGACGGAGCGGTAGTACCCGTACAAGAGGATAAACGCCGCCAGCCCCCCGGCCGCCGCGGGAAACAGATCGCCGATGATATACGGCCGCGCAACCGGCGTCAGCAGTTTGAGCAGCGCCGTAATCCCTGTCAATATACCGAGCACGAGTTTGAGCGCATCGCTCCCCAGCGGCAGCCGCTCCCAGTCCGCGCTCTCGTCATCCCCAAAGATCAGGACCAGCCCCGCGGCTACGTTGAGCACGATGGCCAAAAAATAAAACTGTATCATGATACGTTCCTTATGCAGGAAAGTATAGCATAGCCGCGCCTTTTTGTGAAGGGGGGAAGTGGACATTCATCCTACGGGGCCTTGACATTCCCGTATACTCCCGCTATACTATTGTCATCCTTGGAGAAGGTATGGCAAACAAGATTCAACTTATTTTGGGGACCTTTAAGCATCTGCCTTCCGGCGCGGAGGAAGGGGAGTTTGAATCCCTCTACGAAAAGGAAGTGCGGCCGCTGTTGTCGGTGCTCTACCAATTTCCTCGCATCAAAATGGTCATCCATTTTTCCGGGGTTCTCCTTAGTTGGATAGAGCGCCGTCGGCACGAACTTTTCCTTCTCCTCCAGGATCTCGTTGACCGAAGGCAGGTAGAACTGCTGGGCGGCGGTTTTTACGAACCAATGACTCCCCTGCTCCCGCAGGGGGATAAACTTGGCCAGATAGAAATGCTCACCACGTACTTGCGGAAGCAGTTCGGCAAGCGGCCGCAGGGCTGCTGGATACCGGCGCTTGCCTGGGAGCAGAACATAGTGGACTCTCTCGAGGCCTGCGGAATGAAATACTGCTTTCTGGACGAGGCGCAGTTTGCCGCGGCCGGCGCGGCGGGCGGCCTCTGTCAGCAGCCCTGCCTTACCGAATACCACGGAAAATTGATAACCGTGTTTCCTATTGCGGGCAGCCTCTGCCGCGAATTTGAACAGGGAAGAATATACAAAGTGATCGAGGCGGTCTCCGCGTCCCCCGAAGCAGGCGGCGAAAAGGTGCTGTCCCTTTTTTCCCGCAGCCTCGTGCAGGGAAGGCCAGATGAATCCCCCGACCTTGTCTATCATCATTGTTTCGAGGAACTCTCGACCGCCGAGCAATATATCGAGTGCACGACCCCCGCGAAAGTATACCGGAACCTCCACGGCCTCAAAAGGCTCTACTTCCCCGAGTCCTGGGACACCGGCGCGCCCGGCGGGGAACTGCGCTGCGGCGCGCGGCAGTTTCTCAACGGCTGCCCTGAGGCCTTCGGGGTCTACACAAAGATGATGTACGTACACATTCTGATAAACCAACTGCGGGGTGATAAATCGCGCAAGCGCACCGCGCACGAAGAATTGTGGAAGGCGCAGGATTGCGACATCTACCGCCCCAAACGCGCCTTCAAGTGGCCCCCGGTCTGGAAGGCCGCCTACCGCTCGCTTCTCGAGGCGGAAAAAATCACCCGCGAAAAAAGCGGCTTTTCCCCCTCGCTCTCTGTGCTCGATATTGACTGCGACGGCGAAGGCGAGTACCTGTTTCAGGATGAAAAAATCAACTGCTATGTGCGGTTGCAGGGGGCGGGTGTCTTCGAACTCGACTACCTGCGAAGGCCCTGGAATTACCTTTACCCGGGCGCCGATGCCGCTCCCTCCGGTTTCACCGACGAGTTAAGGCCCTGCGCGGAGGGGGAAGCGGCCTTCGACTGTGGCAGGGAGCGCTTCGAACTCGTCGAGGTTGACCGTACCAAGCGCAGGGCGGTGTTCCGCCTCGCTCTCCCCGATCAGAGCCCCTGGGCCGGCCTCGTCCTCGAAAAAACCTACCGCGTGCAAAAAAATGTGCTCTCGATAGAGTACCTCTGCCGTGGCAGCGGCGCGGCAGAGGCCGCCTTTACCCTCGTGCCGCGCGTGGCGTTCTCGTTCCCCGGCGGCAACGGCCCCCTGCCGGGGCTCGTCACCACGCAGGAAGGGCAGAAAGAGGCGATCTTGCCGGGGGAAAACGGGCGCGCCGAGGCGCGGGACCTCAAGAATCTCGTGTTTCAGGACCGCCGGAACGAGGCGCTTATCACCCTCGATGCGAGCAGGGCGTTCGCCGCGGCCGTCTGGCCGGAAGCGCAGACGGTCCGCGCCGAGGCGGCCTTCGCGGTATCAATCCCCCCGAAAGGCGCCTGGGATTTAAAACTGACGCTGCGCTTCAGCCCCTAATGCGGCGCTCAAGTCGCGGAGTAACGAAGTTGCCCCATCCCCCCCTCTGGGCTAAACTTGTCCC
>JAISTO010000080.1 GCA_031272575.1 Treponema sp.
CCCCCCCCCGTGGGCTTCGCTCTAAACTTCAACATTTTCTAACAGCGGTATTGCTCCTCCTTGGGGCAAATCTTGCTTTCAGCCAAAGCGCCCGGCGAGAGTTCAACAATACGGCGTTCATAAGCCTCGACCCGGAAATCACCACCCTTTCGTACCTGCTCCTGGGCGTGAAGGGCGCAGGCCTTGAAGGGGCTTACGAGCGGCGCGTCTTGCCGGGCTATTCCCTCGTGGGCAATGTCAAATGCGTGTTCCTTGACGCGGAAGGCGCGCGCTTCTCCACATGGGAACTGAGTGTGCACAACCGGTTTTCAATGGGCAGCAACTTTTTCTTCAGCGTGAAAGCCGCTGCCCTGCTCTATGCGTCGCCCTATTATTCCGGCGTGTCATTCGGTCCGGGTTTTGAGGCGGGCTATCGATTCACCCTCAAACAGCGCTTCGTCATCGAACCGTATCTCGGATGCATCGCTCTCACGGACGACAAGTTCGTCATGCCCTACACCATCATGAGCCTCTCGGAGTATATCATTCCCAACTTCACCATCGGGGTGCGGTATGGCATCACTTTTTAGGAAGGAAACATGAAGAGCGTTACTGTCACGCTAATACCTATCCTGCTCTCCGCTTGCGCGCTGGATATGGACATCCTGACGCATGACCATTTTTGGGAAGCCTCCGCTGCGTTTCACGCCGGGGATTACGCGCGGTTCACCAAAAAGCGCGGCGTTGATTTCAAGATTATGGCGCTTACGGACACCCACATCGGCGGGTGGAAATACGACCCGTCAGCGGCCGTGGAGAAAACTTACGCCATGGTACGTAAAGCGGTGAACGAACACCAGCCGGACTTGCTCGTGCTCAACGGCGACAACTCGGTGGGGAACGGCTTCGCCAACATGACATGGGCCTGGAGCCTCATCGCCTTTCTCGACAGCCTCGACACGCCCTACGCGCTGGTGATGGGTAACCACGACGGTGCCGGCTTCGGCGACATGCTCAATGACAACCGGGAGGAAGTGGTGGCGCGGATTTTCGCGGCGGGCAAAAACTCGCTCTTTGCCTGCGGGCCTGTCAATGTGCACGGCAAGGGTAACTACGGCATTAACATCGTTGATGAAAACGGCGATTTTGTTTACAGCCTCATCATGCTCGATTCAAACAAGGATTACCTCAGGGAGAATCAGGTCGCGTGGTACCAGTGGTATGTCAGCGGCGCAAGCGGCGCGGCGGGGAGGACGGTGAAGAGCCTCGTGTTTTTTCACATTCCTCTTCCCGAAATGCTCACCGCCAAAGCCGCGCTGGAGGCAACAGACCCGGAGGCCGCGGCGGATATGTTCAAGGGCGGCATCTGCGAACAGACCCGCAACACCGGCATGTTCACGGCGGTAAAAAATCTCGGCAGTACGACGCATCTTTTCTTTGGCCACGACCACCCGAACAGGGGCAGTGTTGCATATAACGGCGTTCAGTTGGTCTACTGCCTCAAAACCGGTTACTGCGAGCCTGACGGCAGCCGCACCGGCGTCACGCTCATCTCTCTTGACGATGACGCAAAGGTTGCCGTGGCGTTCAAGCGCTATTAACGCAGGCAGCCTGCCCACTTACAAGTGGGCAGGCCCCCTTGCCCCCCGCGTCCCCCGTGTGCTATCATTACGCCAAAGGAGTTATCATGCGTCCCTTTGAGGTAGTGTCCCCGTTTACGCCGGCCGGGGATCAGGGCGAGGCGATTGCGGCGCTGGCGGCGGGCGCGGCGGCGGGGGACCGGTTCCAGACCCTGCAGGGGGTCACCGGATCGGGCAAGACCTTCACCATGGCGAAGATCATCGAGGCCGCGCAGAAGCCGGCGCTCATCGTCAGCCATAACAAGACGCTTGCCGCGCAGTTGTTCCGCGAGTTCAAGGGCTTCTTTCCGCATAACGCGGTGGAGTATTTTGTCTCGTATTACGATTACTATCAGCCTGAAGCATACGTGGCAAGCCGCGATCTCTACATTGAAAAAGACGCGTCCATAAACGACGAGATCGAGCGGCTGCGCCTTTCCGCGACCCGCAGCCTTATGGAACGCGAGGATGTCATCATCGTGGCGACGGTGTCCTGCATTTACGGCCTTGCGACGCCGGAGGTCTACCGCCGCATGACCGCGAGTTTTTCGCGGGGCGATACCATCGACCTTGACGCGCTTGCGCGGCGCTTTGTCGAACTGCAGTACGAGCGCAACGACGCGGTGCTCGAGCGGGGGAACTTCCGCCGCCGCGGGGACGTGCTGGAAATCTACCCCGCGTACCTCGAGGACGCGTACCGCGTCGACCTGGACTGGAACCGCGTCGAGCGGATAAGGCGAGTCGATCCCCTGTCGGGGAAAACCATCGAGGAGTTGGACAAGGCGGTGATATACCCCGCGAAGCAGTTTGTCATGCCGCAGGATATGGTGCGCGCGGCGCTCGGCAGGATTCAAAACGAACTCTCCGAGCGCTATGCCTTCCTGCAAAGCGAGGGCAAACTCTTCGAGGCCGAGCGCCTCAAAACGCGGGTCGAGTACGATCTCGAAATGCTGGCGGAACTGGGCTACTGCCCGGGCATAGAAAACTACTCCGCGCCCCTTTCCGGCCGCGCGCCGGGTACGCCCCCGGACACGCTGATCGACTATTTCCCCAAGACCCCGGACGGGCGCCCCGCGCATATCACCTTTATTGACGAAAGCCATGTCACGCTGCCGCAGATCGGCGCGATGCACGCGGGGGACAAGAGCCGCAAGACGAGCCTCGTCGACTACGGCTTCCGCCTGCCCTGCGCGCTGGACAACCGGCCCCTCCGCTTCGACGAGTTCGAGGCGCGGCTCGGCACGACGATCTTCGTGTCCGCGACGCCGGGCGAGGCAGAAAAAGCCAAAAGCGCGCGGGTCGTCCAGCAGTTGCTGCGCCCCACCGGCCTCCTTGACCCGGAGATCGAGGTGCGGCCGAGCGAGGGCCAGATGGAGGACATCTACGCGGAGGTACGGCAGCGCATCAAGGCCGGCGAGCGGAGCCTTATCCTTACCCTCACCAAGAAGATGGCCGAAGACCTGAGCGATTACCTTTCGGGCCTGGGGCTGAAGGTACGCTACATTCACAGCGAGGTGGAGACGATCGAGCGGGTCGAAATCCTCACCGCGCTCCGGGCCGGGGACTTCGACGTGCTCGTGGGCATCAACCTGCTGCGGGAGGGCATAGACCTGCCGGAGGTGTCCTTCATCGCGATACTCGACGCGGACAAGATCGGCTTCCTCCGCTCGCTGACGAGCCTTATTCAGATCATAGGCCGCGCCGCCCGCAACGCCGCGGGCAAGGTGATCATGTACGCGGACCGTATGAGTGACGCAATGGAGGCCGCCATCGCGGAGACGAACCGCCGCAGAACTATCCAGAGCGAGTACAACAAGGCGCATGGCATTACCCCCGCCACCGTGAAGAAGGCGGTGTCCAGCATCCTCGAGCGCCATGCGGAAGAGGAAAAGGAGGCCGCGGTCCTGTCCATCGAAGCGCTCAAGAAGTCACACAATATGCTCATACCCGACGAACGAGCGAAACTGATCCGCGCCCTCGAAAAAGAAATGCTCGAACACGCCAAAAATCTCGAATTCGAGCAGGCCGCGGCCCTGCGCGATGAGATTCAGCGGATTAGAGACATTGGGAATAAGTGACAAAATGGCGATACTGTCAAAAATGGAAGTTTTTGAACAGCATCACTTTGTCAGTTCCGCTATGCCGCTTACCAGGCCGGAGAGGCTTTGGATCTCGGACGGGATGATGATTTTGGTCGCCTTGCCGTCCGCGGCTCTTGCGAAGGCCTCGTAACTTTTCAGGGTGACGGCACCCTCCGCGCCCACCACCTGCTTGATCACATTGAGGCCGTTTGCCGTAGCCTTCTGCACCGTCAGTATGGCCTGCGCCTGGCCTTCCGCCTCCTGGATAGCCGCTTCCTTTTTCGCCTCGGCCTGCAGGATGGTCGAGCGTTTTTCCCCCTCGGCCCGCAGGATGGCAGACTCCTTTTCGCCCTCCGCGATAAGGATGACGGCGCGTTTTTCGCGCTCCGCCCGCATCTGCTTTTCCATCGCCTCTTTCACCGTTTCCGGCGGCTCGATGTTTTTCACCTCGACGCGGTTCACCTTGATGCCCCACGCGTCGGTGGCCTCGTCCAGTATACTCCGCAGTTTGCCGTTGATCGTGTCGCGGCTCGTGAGCGTCTCGTCCAGTTCGAGTTCGCCTATCACGTTGCGCAGCGTGGTGAGCGTGAGTTTCTCGATAGCGAGTTTCGGGTTCTCCGCGCCGTACGCGAAGAGTTTCGCGTCCGCGATCTGATAGAAGACGACCGTATCCACCAGCAGGGTGACGTTATCTTTCGTAATGACCGGCTGGGGATCGTAATCGAAAAGGTTTTCTTTCAGCGAGACCTTTTTGGCGATCCGGTCGATGAAGGGGATCATGAAATGAATGCCGACCCCCCAGGTCGCGTGGTAGCCGCCGAGCCGCTCGATCACGTAGGCCCGCGACTGGCGCACAAGTTTCAGCCCGAAGATGATCAGAAAGAGGACAAAAAACCCCGCGGCAAGTATAGTGTAATACATCATTTACTACTCCTTTTTTTTGACTATGGCTTTGACGCCTTCGATCCGCACGATAACGCAGATCGCGTTTTTTTCGATATCCGCGGCCTCGCCCGCATCCGGCGCCGCGGTCCAGACCTGGCCTTTCACCTTTATCTCTCCCTTGCCGAACACGCTGATTTTTTGCAGCGCGATGGCATCGCGCCCGATGAGGTCGTCCACGTTGGTTTTGACGCTCCCCACTTTGAGGCGCTTCAGCGCGAAGGGCCTCGTAAAAATGAGCAGCAGCGCCGAGAGCGCGAAGAAGATGCCCCACTGCGCGGCGAGGTACATGGGCCGCCCGGCCGCGAACGAGACTCCCGACACGATCATCATGACAAAAGCCGCGATCGCGAACCAGATCGTCGTCAGCGTAAACGCCGTTACCAACTCGACGAGCGCTAACAGCACCGCCAGCGCAAGCCAGAACCAGGGCGTTCCGGCAACGGAAAAGAGAGCAGTCATACTTTCTACCCCTTCACCGACCCGAGCAGCATACCCTTCATGAAGTAGCGCTGGATGAACGGGTACACGAGCAGTATAGGCACCACGGTGATGATGATCGCGGCCATCTGCAGGGTAAAGGGCTGGGCCAGGCGGGTGGGGTCGTTGGAGAGGGCGTCCATGCCCTCGAGGCCGCCGCCCTCGATGATAAGTTCGCGGAGCACCAGCATGAGGGGCCAGAGCCCGCGATTCCGCAGGTAGATGATCGAATCGAAGTAGGCGTTCCAGTGCCCGACCGCGTGGAAGAGCAGGAAGGTGAAGATCGCGGGGATCGAGAGGGGCAGGATAATCTTGAAGAGCACCGTGATCTCGTTCGCGCCGTCAATGATCGCCGATTCCTCGAGGCTGTCCGGGATCGCCGCGATGAAGTTCCGCATAAGGATAAGGTTATACGCGCTGATGGCCCCGGGGAGTATCAGCGCCCAGTAGGTGTCCAGCATATTCAGGCTGCGGAGCAGCGCGTAGTTCGGTATCATGCCGCCCCCGAAGAACATCGTAAAGATGATGAGGCCCATGATCACCCCGCGCCCCTTCAGTTTCTTTTTTGAAAGGGGGTAGGCGGACACGCAGAGGAGGAAGAGGTTGAGCGCGGTGCCGGCCACGGTGATGATGATCGTGTTGAGGTAGCCGGTCTGGAGGAGCCGCATACTGAGCATCTGGGTGTAGGCCTGCAGGGTCGGGCGCTTCGGGATAAGACTAAGCGGGTTTTTCAGGTAGTCCTCGTAGGGGGTAAGCGAAAACCCAAGCACATAGATAAACGGAAAGATACAGGCCGCGGCGAAGAGGGTGACTATCACATAGTTGGTGATGTCGAATGCCGTCTCGAGACCGGTCTGCCGGAACGTTATGCGGGGCTGCCCCGCGTTGGTTTTGTCGTCCATATCGCGCTCCTTTTAGAAGATGCTCTCTTCCCCGAGTTTCTTGGCCAGGAAATTGGCGCCCAGGAGGAAGGCCATACCCACGAGCGAGGTGAAGAGCCCCACCGTGGTGGCAAACGAATACCGCCCGTTCAAAAGCCCCAGACGGTATACCCACGTTTCGAAGACCTCGGACACGTTGAGGTTCTGCGTGTTCTGCAGTACGAAGATCTGCTCGAAGCCGTTGTTCATGATGCTGCCCATGCGGAGTATAAGCGTAAGGACTATCGTCGTCTTAATGCAGGGCAGGGTGATGTACCAGAGGCGCTGCAGTTTGTTGGCCCCGTCCACGATCGCGGCCTCGTAGAGTTCCGGGCTGATCCCCGTGAGCGCGGCCAGGTAGATGATCGTGCCCCAGCCGGCCCCCTTCCAAATGTCCGTTACCACGACGATGCTGCGGAAGTACTCCTCCTTTGCGAGGAAGAAGACCGGCTCGCCGCCCGTGGCCTTGATCATGCTGTTGACCACGCCCCAGGTGGGGGAGAGGAAGTTGATCACGATGCCGCCGACCACGACCCACGAGATGAAGTGGGGCAGGTAGATGATGGTCTGCATGGCCTTCTTGTAACGGGCCCCCCGCATCTCGTTCAGCAGGAGCGCCAGGATGATGGGGATAGGGAAGCCCCAGAGGAGGCGCAGCAGGCTGAGGAAGATCGAGTTGCCGAAGACCTTGTAAAAGTTGTCCAGGCTGAAAAGGTACTTGAAATTTTCGAGCCCGATCCAGGGGCTGCCCATAATGCCCTTCGCGAAGTTGAAGTTCTTGAAGGCAATGGTGACGCCGTACATGGGGATGTACTTAAAGATGATATAGTAGACCACCGCGGGCACCAGCAGCAGGTAAAGGTAGCGCATCTTTTTGAAGTACTTCCATGCCGCGGCCGCTTTCGATTGTCCGTTGAGGGCGCTCTTCATTGTTGGCCTCCTTTCTGCCGGCTCGCCATAAGATCGAGGTAAGCCTTTTCGTAGCGGGCGGTCTTGGGCAGCCACTTCGTGTTGATAAACGACTCGAGCGCGGCGCGGTCAATCTTGCCGACCACATAGTCGTTTTCCAGTTTGGTCTTTTCGGTGATCAGGTCAGGATAGTCCTGCTGGAACACGGTGTATTCGGGCAGGTTGACGGGCTGATAAAACACCTCGGTAGTGGAGGCGAGGTAGCGCGCCCGGTCCTCCTCGAATTTTTTCACATACTCGGGGTTAGGGTGACGGTTGGCCACCTCCCCGTCGTACAGCATGGTAACGCTCATATAGGTGCTCGTAATGTCGTTTACCAGTTTCGCCTGCTCTTCCGTAATGTCGAGGGTGCGCGTCGTGATGTCGTAGTCATTGTAGGTGAGGCCCTTCACCCCAAAGAGGAGGGTCTCGACCCCCTCGGCCGAGTTCCCCCAGTCGAGAAAGCGCAGCGCGTCTTTAGTTTTCTTTGACGATGTGGGCAGCGCGAACACGCCCCACACGGAGGGGGGCACATAGTTGTACGCCTTGCCTTCGGCATTCTTGATCGGCGGGTAGAAGCCCCACTTGTCAAACTTGCCCCCGTTGTTCACGACGCTGTCCCCGATCAGCGTCCCGTCGTACTGCTTCCATATCGCGACACGGCCCTGGTGGCCCTTGTTAATGTCATCGTAAGTCTTGTTGATAAAGTACTCGGGGTCGAGAATTTTTTCCGCGTAGAGTTTCCGCATAAAGGTGAGGTAGGGATAGTAGCCGTCCATCTTCTCGCGGATCTTGTAGACGCCGTCGAAGTCCGGCACCCCGAAATCCACGCTGGGCAAAAACGCGTCCATGATAACCCCCCGGTCCGCCCAGAGGCCCACCGGCGAGTAGAGGAAAGTGTCGTTCTGGCCGTTGCCGTCCGGGTCGCCGGTGGCGAGGTACTTGCCGAACGCGTAAAACTCGTCGACCGTGGAAGGGGCATCCATGCCCCATTTTCTTAAGAACTCCAGGTTGACCATCATGCCGATGCGGTTCGCGTAGTTGGGCCGCGGCACCCCGTAGGTCTTGCCCAGGCTGGGCACCTGCCAGAGTTCGAGCATACCCGGCGTGACATTCCGCATGATGTCAGGATAGTCCTTGATAAGGTCGTCCACCGGATTCAGCAGCCCGTCCTCGGCCCACTTTTCGTACATGGGGCCGCTGTTCCACAGGTACACGATGTCCGGCAGGTCCCCCGACGACATGATGATGTTGAGCCGATCGCTGTAGTTGTTGAGCGGCGGCGCCTCGATGCGCAGGTCGAAGCCCACCTTGTCCCTGATGTAATCCAGCATGGGATTTTTTGAAATCCGCATCTGGGTCGGAAGCCGCATGACGATGTTGAGCGTCACGATGGGCTTCCCATCCTCCGTGAAGGCCTGCGCCTCCTCCTTCGCGCAGCCCTGCGCCGCCGCAAGAGACAGCACGACCGCCAGCAGCAGCATAGTCCTCTTTACCATACAAAACCCTCCATTGCAGGGCAGCCCCGCAGCCGCGCCGGGATCCCCCCGCCTTTTCTGTGTGGGGATAGTGTAGCATAGTTTTGGGGGGAAGTCAAGGATTTTTTTGAGGGAGTGGGGAGTGGGGAGTAGGGAATGGGGGCGTGGTGCGGGGCTTTGAGCGGGGGGATGGGCGTCGATTGGTGACTGTTGGGACTTGGGACTGGGGACTTGGGACTTGGGCGTGGTGCGGAAGACGAGTGCGTCACTCCACGCTTTTGCCTGCGTCACTCCGCGACTTGATCGCGGAGTCTCCTCTAGCGGGAGGCATCTCCCGTGACCCCTCCCTACCCTCCCCAGAGGCTAAAATTGTCACATAACTTAGATTAAGAATTTATCCACAGATTTACACAGATAGACACAGATAATCACCGATTTTCACCAAATTAAAGACACGATTAGTAATAAAAAATCTGTGGATACA
>JAISTO010000087.1 GCA_031272575.1 Treponema sp.
ATTCTTGATAAGATGCGTAATGTGGACGAGGCAATCGCGCTTAGGCGCTTGCCGCCGGCGTATCTGAAGATGGTGGCGGGGCTTCCTGGCCCGCTGAAACGGGTGATCGAACGGGTTGCCGCGGCACTGCTGGGGAAACTCGGGGTGCCGAGGGCAAAGATCGATCACGTGGTAAAGATGCTAAAACCGAGGAAGGTATCGAAAATGTTTGAAGTACTGGAACGAAACGTCAAAGCGGAGAGGGCGGCGCGGGATGCTTATTGGCAGACTCAGTTGCAGACCCGCGAGTCCGCTTGGAAAACCGAGCGTAGCGACTGGCAGGCTGAGCGTTCCGCCCTGCAGAACCGCAAAGCGGAACTCGAAGGGCAGCGCTAACCCGTCATTCCGTGGCTTGGAAACGGGACCGAGCGGTACCGCCGCGTCAGTTCGTAGAACTGCGGTTCCCCTCTCCACTGTCAACAAGTTAAGAAAACAAGGCCGTCATTGCCGGACTTGCCATAGTAGAGATTCCGCGGTCGAGCCGCGGAATGACGGAGGGACAAGTCGCGGAATGACGATTGTTACTTTTCTTAACTTGTTGACAGTGGGCTGCACCCCACTGGCTCTTAGCGGCCGCCGCTTTTTTCGATTATCCAGCCCCCCTCGCCGCGGCGCAGCACGGCCTGGATGCCCCCCGATGCGGGGTCGGCCCAGATGAGGCGGCCCTCGCTGTCGGCCCAGATGACGCTGCCTGCCCCCTCGAGTAACCTGAACGGCATACCGGCGCTCCGCGCCAGGGCCTGCGGATCCGCGCCCTGCCGTAAAAGAATAGCCCCCTCGTCCTCGAGGGCGGCGGCCAGGGTCTCCCCGGCCTCGGCGAAGAGCACGTCCGCGGCCTCGCCGTCGTACTCGAAGAGCGGTTCTATCAATATAGCGCCCGGCTCAGGCGTGTCAACGTTGATACGGATGATCCGCGTCCCGTACGAGCCGTCCTCGCGGGGCGACACCGCGGCCCCGTAGAGGGCGCCGCTGGGCCCCTTGTAGATGCGCAGCCCCATGCCGGCCAGGTCCGCAAGGGGCACGGTTTCGGTCGTGGCCATGTTGACGAGCGTGAAGGCCCCGCCTTCCGCCGCGCCTGCCAGGATGATGTGCTCCGCGTCGAAAAAGGCCGCGTCGATGAAGCCCGGCGCCGGGAAAGTGAAGGTCTTTTTTCCTTTGGTCTTGCCCCGCCCCGCGGTGATAAGCCCGCCTGCCAGGTCGAGCGCGGAGAGTTCACCCCGGCCGTCCAAAAAGAGTATGCGGGTGCCGTCAGACGCCGCCGCGATGAGCGAGGCCTCCGAAAGGAGCGCGTCCTTCGGCACGGGTACCGGCGGCAGCATCTCAGGGGGGCTTTCGTCATCAGGGTATTGAAAGGTGATGATCGCCGCGTCGCTCCCGGAGCCCTCCTCGTCCCACATGAGGAAGCGCGGCCGGGGGCTGCCCCCCTGGGCCGGGACCTCCGGCGGGAGCCCGAGGACGCGGGTTACGCGCCCGGGAAGCCCCACGCTTATCACGCTGTTTTTTTCCGCTTTCGGGGGAGCCTCCGAAGCCGCTTCCTGAGGGGGGGCCCCTTCCGCGGCAGGGGGGGCGGCGTCATCAGGCGGGGCGGCGCTGAGCCCCTCGGGGGCCCCTTCCGCGCTGGGCGGGGCATCCTGCGGGGGCGCCGCGTCCGCGGATAGGGCCGCTCCCGCCGCATCTGCCGCGCCCGCGGGGGGTGTAGCGCCCGCGGATGGGGCTGCGCCCGCCGGGGCCGCCTTGCCCGCGGGGGGTGCAGCGCCCGCGGATGGGGCTGCGCCCGCCGGGGCCGCCTTGCCCGCGGGGGGTGCAGCGCCCGCGGATGGGGTGGCGCCCGCCGGAGCCGCTTTGCCTGAGGGGGCAGCCGCGCCCGCGGATGGGGGCGCCGCAAGAGCCTGGTAGTCCGCGGGCGCTATGCAGAGGGTGCCGTCATCCTGAAGGAAGCAGAGGAGCGGGCCCGATATGGCCGCGTCCCGGATCCTGGCGGGCGCGCTTGAGGTGAACGCGGTGAGGGTTCCGTCGAAGGCGGCGCGCCAGAGGCCCCCGGACGCGGCCCCCAGGACCGCCCCGGCCCCGCCCTCGAGGGGGTGCCCGGCCGTAAAGACCGGAGCGGCCGCGGGGAAAGAGACACTCCCCGCGACGGAAAAGGTCCCCTTCTTGTCCCGCGTGAGGCGGCAGAGGGTCTGGCCGGAGGCGGTCTGGGCCAGGCAGTAGAGTTCCTGCGCGTCCTGGGGGGCGCTGAGGAAGAAGCCGCTCTGGAGCGCCGGATCCCGCAGGAGCATTTTGCCGCTCTTGAGGTCCTCGATGAAGAGCCCGCCGCTGTCGAAGCCGGCAAAAAAGGCGTTCGCGCCGAAGATCGCGAGGGCCGCGACGTTTTTGGGGGTCAGGGAGTTGCTGCTGTCCAACTGCTGGACCAGGCTGTTTTTCACCCGATCCCAAAAACTGAGCCGGCCCGAGGGGAGGTAGCAGAGCATGATGCTCTCCGCGCGGTTGGTCACCGCGAAGGTCACGGGCCCGGTCGGGGGCGGCGTGATGCTCTCGCCGGAGTCCGCGTTGAGCAGTTCCGGCGTCTCGCCGAGGCCCCCCGCGATGACGAAGCGGCCCCCGCCGGAGTAGCAGATGAAGGAGGCGTCCTCGCGGAGCGCCTTCGCGAAGAGGCGCTTCCTGGCCGCGTAGTCCCAGGCCGCGATGCGGCAGCGCCCGGCCCCGTCCACGGTGAGCACCGCCAGTTCCTCGCGCCCCGGCCGCAGGGCCAACTGCCGTATCGGGGAGCGGCTCAACTGGAAGCGCTCGAGGAGCGCGCCGGCCGCCTGATCCCATATATAGAGAAACCCGTCCTCGCCCGCGCTCAGTGTGCGCCCCCGCTCGTCCCGCAGCACCGCCGTCACCTGGCGCCCTTCCTCCGCGGCGGCCGGCGTCATAAGCGCCAGTCCCAGGATGACGGGGATGGCCCGCAGGGCAAAAGAGTTTGTCGTCATGCTGTTCCTCCTATTTCCAGACCACCCGCGCCGAAAGCCAGGACCCGGCCCGCAGCATCCTGAACATGGGGCTGTGCGGGTGTTTCTGATATGTGTTAAGGATATCCTCGTAGAGATTCATGGGAACCGTGATGACGGCCGTCTCGTCATCCTTGATGCCGTAGACGCGGAATTCCAAGCCCGCAGGGCCGCCCCCAGGGCCGCCTGCGGGATCGCCTGTAGGACCACGGCCCGTATAGCGGATGAAGGCCCCCCGGCCGGGGTATTCGGATACGGCCTTGCGGTAGAGGCAAAGTTTGACGGCCTCGGCGGCCGCCGGCTCGAGGCCGTCCCGCAGCTGCGCGATGCGGCAGGCCAGGTCGGCATAGCCCAGCACCGTTTCCAGAGCGGCTTTGCCCCCGGCCTTTTTTGCCGCGGAGAGGGCCTCTTTTACTTCCCGGGGCGTTTTTTTGCGGAGGAGAAATGCCCCCTTGTCCGCCTCGGGGATGACCTCGATGCAGGTCTTTTTCGAGGGCCAGAGGATAAGGAGCGGAAACTCCGGGCTCAAAAGTTTGCCGCAAGCGGGGCAGGGGAACGTGCAGAACGCGCCGCCAGAGAGTTCCGCTATGCGGGCCGGTTCATCATCAAGGTTGATGGTTTCGGGCACCTCGACGAAAAATGAGTGTTCGCATATACAGCCAAGTTTCCGTTTCATCCTTTCCCCCTATCCTTGTGACAGGTACAGAATGTCACCAAAAAGCGCGAAGAGCATGAGCGCCGCGATCAGGACTATGCCGGCGGTTTGGAAGACCGCGATGAAGCGCGGGTGCAGGGGCCTGCGGATCAGCATCTCGATAAGGAAGAGGAGTATCATACCCCCGTCCAGGATGGGGAGGGGGAGCAGGTTCATGATACAGAGTGAAATGGATATGAGCGCGAGGAAGTTTGCCAGCACCCCGAAGCCCGTGCCCGCGCTCCGGCCGAAGCCCGCCGCGGCCGCGTCCCCCACCATGTAGGTGATGCGCACCGGGCCGGACACGGCCTTTGTCAGATCGACCCCCCGGAAGAGGAGGCCGAGCCCCTTCAGCGACACGGCGAAGAACCTGCCGGTCTCGGCCGCGCCCTTCGCCAGGGCCCCCGGAAGCGAGTAGCGGGGGCTGCGCACGGCCGTTAGTTTCCACCCGAGGCCCAGGTCCGCGTTGCCGGCCTCGTCGTACCGGGGGACGATTGCCGTCTCGCGGAGCTGCCCCGCGCGCTCGTACACGATGGGGAGGGGGGCAGGCGGCTCCGGCGCGTCGTTGCCGCGCTTCAGGAGGGGGATAAGCGCGGCCGTGTAGGGCACCTCCTCGCCGTTCACGGCGCGGATGAGGTCCCCGCTCTCGAGCCCCGCCAGCGCTGCCGGCCCCTCCGGCAGCACCTCGTCCACGACCGGCTCGGCCCAGTAGTAGACCCCTATCCGGCCCGCGCCGCTGCTCTTGTCCAGCGCCGGGGTGGTGCTGAGGGGCAGGGTCTGGCCATCCCGCTCTACCACGAGCGCGAGGGGCTCCTCCGGGTGCAGGGCTATTTCCTGCTGGATCTCCTGGTAGGTGCTGATACTCTTGCCGTTTATGCTGATGACGCGATCGCCTGTAGCAAGGCCCGCGTCGTCCGCCGGGTAGCGCTCGCCCCGGTCCACCTCGGAGGCCAGGACGATGCGGTTCTCCGGCGTGGTGATCGTGAAGCCTATGCCCCAGATGCACGAGAGGACGAGCGCCGCAAAGACGAGGTTGAAGAAGGGCCCCGCGAACGAGACGATGATACGCCGCCAGGGCCGCGCCGCGAAGAAACTGCCGGGCACCGGTTCCACCTGGTTCTGGCGGTTCTCCCAGGCCTCGCGGAACTCGTTTTCGCCCTTCATCTTGCAGTAGCCCCCCAGCGGGAACACCCCCAGCCGGTACTCGACCGCGCCGAGCTTCTTGCGGAGGAAGGGCTTCCCCCACCCGATGGAAAACGCCTCGACCTCGATCCCAACGAGCCGCGCCGCGAGAAAGTGCCCCAACTCGTGCACAAAAACGACTATGCCCAGCCCCAAAAGCCCGAGCAGTATTTTGACGATGATCATACGGGGTGAGTATAGCGGAAGCGCGGCAGGGGGTCAAGCAGGATAAACGCATAGACGGATTTTCCCCGTCATTCCACGCTTGTCCCTCCGTCATTCCACGCTTGTCCCTCCGTCATTCCGCGGTTTAACCGCGGAATCTGCCCGCCAAGTGACATTTCCTCCCCTCGCGGGGAGGAAGAAATCTCTCGTGACCCCTCCCTACCCTCCCCAAAGGGGAGGAGTCATAGCATCACTCCCCTACTCCCCACTCCCCACCCGTTCGCTTGACTTTCGCGCCTTTTTACGCTATACTCCCCCCATGCCCCTCTCCTGGAACGAGATCCGCCTGCGAGCCGCTGCCTTCGTGAGCGAATGGCGCGAAAAGGCGCCGGCCGCGCGGGAAGAAGCGGATGCCCAGACTTTTATGGCCGGCTTTCTCGCCATCTTCAGCGACGACAGCCGAAAAAAGGCGCAGTACGAGTACCGAGTCGCCCTGGGCTCGGAGAAGACGCTTTTCGGCGTCCAGAGTGGGGGCATGGAAAAGGGCTACATCGATCTCTTGTGGAAGGCGCATATCCTCATCGAAATGAAAAGTCCCGGGAAAGATCTGAAAAAGGCCTTTGAACAGGCAAGAACCTATGCGGCGGCGCTCAGCGCGAAAGATTTCCCGCAGGGAATCCTGGTCTGCGATTTTGTCCATTTTCACTATTATGACTATTCCGCCGATTTGCCCCTCACGCCGAAAGAGATAGTTTTCACTCTTGAAACTTTGCCGGAGCGTTTGGAGTTATTTGGATTTCTTGCCGGCTATCAGAGCATCGACTTCAGCGCGATAAGTCCCGTCGATCTCGAGGCCGCGGGGCACATGGGCGATCTTTACACCTCCATGATCGAAAGCGGGTACTCCGGCCACCAACTGGAAATGTACCTGGTGCGCCTGCTCTTTTGTTTGTTCGCTGACGACACCGGTATCTTCGACGAAAAGAAACTGTTCTTCACGTATATCCATGAGCGCACCAGCGCTGACGGGAGCGACCTGGCCATGCACCTGTCTCTCATATTTGAAACGATGAACAAGCCCCGCGAGAAACGGCTTAAAACAATAGATGAACAATTGAACAAGTTTTCATATATCGACGGCGGGCTGTTTGAGGAGCATCTTGAAACGGCGTCGTTTACTTCCGCGATGCGGCATAATCTGTTAAAGTGCGGTACGCTCGATTGGAGTCAGATAAAGCCTGAAATTTTCGGAGCGATGTTTCAGAGCGTCAAAGACAAGGAGAAGCGGCGCGCGCTGGGCGAGCACTACACGAGCGAGCAGAACATCCTCAAGGTGATACGGCCGCTGTTTCTTGACGCGCTCCATGCGGAGTTCAAGAAGATAAAGTTGCTTTCCGGGGCGCAGCGGAAACAGCGGCTCCGCGAGTTTCACCAGAAACTGGGAACCTTGCGCTTTCTCGATCCGGCCTGCGGGTGCGGGAACTTCCTCGTGGTGAGTTACCGCGAACTGCGGCTGCTCGAAATGGAAGTGGTGCGCGAACTGCTCGCCGGGGAAAAAGGCCTGGACCTTGACATGGCAATTATCGTCAATGTGAATCAGTGTTACGGTATCGAGATCGAAGAGTTTCCGGCGCGCATTGCGCAGACCGCACTGTGGCTTGTGGATCATCTTATGAACAACAAAGTGTCCGCGATGTTTCAAAAGGCGTTTGTACGTATACCGCTTAAAGCCTCGCCGAATATCATTATTGGGGATGCGCTCGTGGAAGAAAACGACTGGGAAAAGATAGTCCCCAAAAAGCAATTGTCGTATATTTTAGGGAATCCGCCTTTTGTGGGAAAAAAGGAACAGTCGAAACGGCAAAAAAGCGAGGTGTATGCTGCTTTTCCCGGCGTCCGCGGGGCGGGAGTTCTCGATTATGTCGCCTGCTGGTACAAAAAGGCGGCGCTCTATATGCAGGGCACGAATATTGAAGCGGCGTTTGTGTCAACGAACAGCATTTGTCAGGGTGAACAAGTGTCCGCGCTCTGGTCTGAACTGATGCACAAGCATGGCGTGAAAATCAACTTCGCCCATCAGAGTTTCAAATGGACCAACGAGGCGAAAGGGAAGGCTGCGGTTTTCTGCGTCATCATAGGATTCAGTTTGTTTGATCGTCCCAAAAAACAACTGTTTCAGTATGCAAAAAACAACGTAACGCCGGTGGAGGTTTTTGCGAATGCCATTAATGCATATCTGGTTGACGGGCCGCAGGTATTTCTCGAGGCGCGTTCGAAGCCAATCAGCAAAGCGCCTGAAATGTGTTACGGCAGTATGCCGATTGACGACGGTCACCTTATTCTCAGCGCGGAAGAGGCGGAACATTTTCTTAAGACGGAACCGGTCACCAAAAAAATGATCCGTCCTTATTACGGGGGCGAGGAGTTTATCAATAATAAAAAACGATTCTGCCTGTGGCTCCAGGACATTGATCCCTCATTGATTGACCGATCAAAACTGGTGAAGGAGCGAATACGGTTGACTCAGCAATTTCGTGCGGCAAGTCCCCGTGAGACCACACGGAATCTCAGCGCGGCGCCTTCGCTCTTTGGCGAGATCCGGCAGCCGGCAGCAGAGTACCTGGTGATTCCAAAAGTGTCCTCAAGTTATCGAAAATATATCCCCATGGGTTTTTTGAATAGTAGAAACATCACCAATGGGAGCGCGCTTATAGTACCTGACGCGACTCTTTATGCATTCGGCGTACTCACATCCGCTATGCATATGACATGGATGCGCTATGTGGGGGGCCGCATAGGGGATGGCTATCAGTATTCCGCATCGCTCGTGTACAACAATTTCCCCTGGCCTGATCCCACGGAAAAGAAAAAGGCCGCAATAGCAAGCGCCGCGCAAAAGGTGCTCGATGCCCGCGCCCTTTTCCCCAAAGCGGCGCTTGCGGTGCTGTACAATCCGCTCTCCATGCCAGCCGCGCTCCTCGCGGCGCACAAGAAACTCGACCATGCGGTCGAGGCCGCCTATGGCCGCGAGTTCGCGTCCGACGCGGAGCGGGCGGCGTACCTCTTCGAGGTATACCAGCGCCTGGCCGGGGAACTCTTCGTGGAAAGCAAACGGCGCGGCAAAGGCCGGAAGTTGAGATAACATTCCGCGGTCAGCCCTAAACTTGTCCCATAACTTTAGCCCACTCTGAAGAAACAGGATTTTAAGAATTTAACCGTGAATTATGCTAATGAACGCGAATTTTATTAAGAGTAATATTCGCGTAAATTCGTGTACATTAGCGTTCATTCGCGTTTACTTACTTAATTGCTGACTTTTCGGAGGGGGCTCAAAATGT
>JAISTO010000119.1 GCA_031272575.1 Treponema sp.
GCTCGGATTAAGCCCCACAAAGACAATCGAAGGCTTGAGTTTATCGACATGAGCATCAATGTAAGCAAGTTCATTGGGATCCCACAACAGCCACGAGCCGTATCGTCCGCACAGTTTGTCGTCTTTTTTTAGCCTTTTAAAGACTTTTTCGTCCATTTTCCTTCTCCTCTCCCGCATTTTGCGTGGGTGAAACGCCCCCGCCCCCAGCGCGGACCGCAACGCGGCCCTTGTGCGCCGGGCTGGCGGGGTGCGCGGGCCACTTTCTCAAGAAGCCCGCGCTTTTCTTCCTACTGCTGCTTCGTCCAGGTGCTCCCGCCGCTTGCCCGCGTATAGGTGCCCGCGCCGCCGCTGCCTTCGCCGAGGTACGCCTCCTTCAAACTGTTGCCGATACCGTTTGCGCCTTCCGGGAACGCATAGGTCCCAAAGTTGTTGTCCTCGATAGCGCTCCCCTCGAATGTCACGCTGGTCAGGCCGTTGCAGTCGCGGAACGCTTGGCTGCCGATGCTGGTCACGCTGCCCGGTATGGTCACGCTGGTCAGGCCGGTGCAGACGTAGAACGCGTAGTTGCCGATGCTGGTCACGCTGGCCCCTATGGTCACGCTGGTCAGGCCGGTGCAGCCGGAGAACGCGTAGTCGCCGATGCTGGTCACGCTGGAGGGTATCGTATACGCTCCGGTTTTACCTGCCGGGTATTGAATCAGCATGGTCTTGTTTTTGTTGAACAGGACGCCGTCCACACTGCTGTAAGTCGTGTTGTTCTCAGCCACGGTGATACTGGTCAGACCGGTGCAGTAGTCGAACGCACTGCTGCCGATGCTGGTCACGCTGGCCGGGATGGTCACGCTGGTCAGGCGGCGGCAGAGGTCGAACGCGCTGGTGCCGATGCTGGTCACGCTGTCCCCTATGGTCACGCTGGTCAGGCCGAAGCAGTTGTAGAACGCGTAGTTGCCGATGCTGGTCACGCTGTTCGGTATGGTCACGCTGGTCAGGCCGAAGCAGTTGTAGAAGACGTAGTCGCCGATGATGGTCAGTGTGTCCGGCAAAACAATGCCCTTGATATAGGAGTTGTTTTTGATGACGGTCATGTTATTGCCGCTGGGACTGAAGGATCCGTATATTGTATTGCTGGTCGCGGTGCACGCGCTCAAGTCCAGCACCACATACTGCTCCGCGTTCTGCACCGCCGTGTTGATGTCGCCCCAGGTGTCGGAGATGTTCAGTTCAAGGTGAACGGTGATCGGCGCGGCGGCGCTCGTGCCGCTCAGGGTGTTAAGAAAGGCGTTCAGCGCCTCGACAGAGGTGAGTCCCGTTGACGCCGTCACACTCACGCTCGTTGCCTGGGTCGCCTGGGCCGCTGCCGCTACGGTGATTTTCTGGCCGCTTCCCACGGTAGTCACTGCCGTCAGGCCGGTGATCGTTACCACCGTGTCGCTGGTTCTGGTCACCGTGCCGCCCGTGAGATTGGCAAAACCGCCGCTCCCCGCCGTGCTGATGCTGAACTGGCTAAGCGTCGGGGAAGTCACAAAGGTCCCGCCCGTCAGGGTGATGGTCAGCGTGTTATGGCCCACCGCCGAGGTGAACTCGCCGGATTCCACGGCGGTGATGACATACTCGCCCACTGTGAGCGCCAGCCGCACGCTTTCGCTCTTGCCGTCCTCCGTTACCGACACATAATAAGTGGCGGCGGGGATGTTGTCCGTGTGGGTAAGGCTCAGGGTGGGCCAGGTGGTGATGGCGGCGCTTACGCCGCTGGCCAGAGTGTCGCCGGTGTTCCCGGCGTAAACCTTCCAGGTCCCGGTGATCTCCGTTTCATTGGTCAGGGTGAAGTCCACGGACGCCTGGGTCGCGGCGGTCTTGGCAACGGTGGTTGTCGAAGCCGTGGGTGTGGCGGACGGGGCGAGTTCCACCGTGAGCGCCAGCCGCACGCTTTCGCTCTTGCCGTCCTCTGTTACCGACACATAGTAAGTGGCGGCGGGGATGTTGCTCGTGTGGGTAAGCCGCAGGGTGGGCCAGGTGGTGATGGCGGCGCTTACGCCGCTGGCCAGGGTGTCACCATCGCTCCCGGCATAGACCTTCCAGGTCCCGGTGATCGCTGTTTCATTGGTCAGGGTGAAGTCCACGGTCGCCTGGGTCAGGGAGGTCTTGGCAACGGTGGTGGTCGAAGCCGTGGGTGTGGCGGACGGGGCGAGTTCCACCGTGAGCGCCAGCCGTCCGCTTTCGCTCTTGCCGTCCTCCGTTACCGACACATAGTAAGTAGCGGCGGGGATGTCGCTCGTGTGAGTAAGCCGCAGAGTGGGCCAGGTGGTGATGGCGGCGCTTACGCCGCTGGCCAGGGTGTCACCATCGCTCCCTGCGTAGACCTTCCATGTCCCGGTGATCTCCGTTGCGTTGGTCAGGGTGAAGTCCACGGACGCCTGGGTCAGGGAGGTCTTGGCAACGGTGGTTGTCGAGGCCGTGGGCGTGGCGGAGGGGGCGCCGTCCTCGCTCTCGCCGCCGTTGTCGTCGTCATCATCGTCGAAAATGCTGGGATCGACGTAGACCGTGGTGTCGGCGGTGATCTCTTCGACCACGCCAAACTGTTCCCCGGACGCGCTCTTGCAGATCACTTTCTGGAGATCCTCAACGGTGGGGGCGTCTTCGTCGTCGAACTCCGCGAACAACTCGGCAAGGCCCTGGAGGGTGAAGGGGAATTCGAACATCTCAGCGAATTCGCCGAGCAGCCGGTCGATGAACTCCTGGGCGGTCATCTCTTCGAGTTCACCCTCGCCGCCGCTGGACGCCGCCGCGACCGGACCTTTGGCATCGGTGGAGAGTACCGCCGTCGTGGTCTTGGCGTTCTTCGCTTCAACCTTGATGTACTTGCCCTGGTCCGCCGCGACAAGCGTGTAGGTCGCGCTGGTCGCACCGCTGATGTCGGTGTACTCGCCGTCCGAGGCGCTGGCGCTCTTCCACTGGAACGTGGCGTCGGTGACCGTCGCGCCGCTTTCCGTCGCGTCTTTGGCCTCCGCCGTCAGGACCTGGCCCACCTTTGCCGTGCCGGTGATCGTCACCAACTTGATTTCGTTGGTGTTCGGCGTGACCACCGTCACCGTCGCGGTCCCGGACTTCGACGTGTCCACCTTGGAAGTGGCCCGCACCGTCAGGGTCGCGGCGGTCTCATCGGAGGCCACAGTCAGAGTGGCGCCGTCCATAGCGGTGCCGGTCTTGCCGGTCCCCTCGACGGTCCACGTGACGGTCTGCGCGGGGCTGTTCTCCCCGGCCACCGTCGCGTTGAACTGCTGGGTCTTGCCCTTGACCACGCTGACCGTCGCCGGCGTGACCGTGACGCCGGTGACCGTGGGGGTGAGCTCATCGTTCCCGCCCCCCGTACTGCCATTATCGCAACTGACCAGTGCCGTTGCCGCAACTACCAGCGCCAGCCCACAGGCCAGCGCACCCATCGGCGCAAAGCGCCAGAACCCGTTGGATTTCTTCATGAATGTCATGGAAAAAATCTTCCTTCAAACAATGTCGTGTCTTCCCACGCCGCCAGCGGTCTTTCCCTGCCGCCTACCAAAAAAGGCTTTTTCGGCGCGTTGCCCGGACCGCCCTGGATGGGCTATTCTTGCTTCGCGCTTAATGCGTACTCCGGTGGGCGGGGAAGGTTTCCAAGTCTTAACACCGCCGCCGGGGTTTGCCTTTCTATGAACCGTTTTTTCCGTCTCTAAGGTCTTAGAGCGTCCGCTATAAACCCTTAGAGACGGCGACTCTAAACCCTTAGAGCGTCCGCTCTAAACCCTTAGAGACGGCTGCTCTAAACCCTTAGAGCGCCCGCTCTACACCTCCGGCGCCGCCGCCCTTTGCCGCCTGAGGGCAGGGCACGGTCAAGTCGATGTCCAGTTCCGCCGTCCGGGGCTCGCTGTAGGGGTACTTCGAACTCCCGCTATAACAGGTCTCCACGCTGACCCGGTACGTGCCCGCCGCCAGCGTCGCCGGCACCAGAAAGATGACTTTCGACGCCCCGTTCTCCGCCAGGTTTTCTTGAAGCACCTCCTCCGCGCCTGATGCCGTGTTCCGCAGCTTGATGTGGCCCTGCTCGATCCGGATGTGATGCCCATACAAGACCGCCATCCCTCCGGGCGAAAGCCCGATGTTGGCCTGGGCGGTGGTAACGTCTTCTATAGAAAAAAGCGCCGGCCCGGTCTGCGACGGCGGCACTTCCACCAGGGGCAGCCCCGCGGCAATGGCCTCCAGGTCCCTGGCGGGCCGCGCGTGGAGGGCGCCCTGCGGCGCATCACAGAGCCTGTTTTTGAGGAAAAAGTGACTATTCCGAGAAAGCAAACAATCGCGATTAAATCGCAGAAAAGTGCGGGACGGGGGGGGGGGACATTCGATTAAAAAGTACGCCGGAGAGGAGATTCCGCACGTCCAGACGCGCACAGGCGCAGGCCAGCGCGCCAGAGAACGGCGCGGGCGCGGGGTGGGTTAAGAATAGCGTATGCACAGCGAATATCTCCTTTCCGGGAAAGATACTACCACAACGATTCTGTTTTGTCAAGCGAAGAAGCGGAAAAAAGCGAAAATTTTGCGAAAAATCGGCAAAAAGCGGTTTTTAAAAGGGAATTGGGACTTGGGCGTTATGCGGGGGCGGAGGGTGGAGCGAGTGAGATCTGCGGAGTGCATGGGGAGTGGGGGGCGTTACTCTGCGGCTTGGGTGCCCTCGTCACTCCGCGACTTGGAAACGGGACCGAGCGGCATAGCCGAACCGTTCGTAGAACGGCGTGCGCGTTCAACGCGCCCCCCTCTCCCCCGCGGAGTCTTGCCGCGAGCGGCGTCAACGCCGCCAGAGTCCGCGGTCAAGCCGCGGAATGACGGGGTCCGCAAGCCGCGGAATGACGGGGTCCGCAAGCCGCGGAATGACGGGGTCCGCAAACCGCGGAATGACGATGGCAACAACGTCACTCCGCGACTTGATCGCGGAGTCCAGATTCCGCGGTCGAGCCGCGGAATGACGATGTTATCGTGGCCGCGGGCCGCCCCCTTGCGGCTTCCTGCCCGTCTATGCTATACTTCCCCCAATCATGCTGCGTCACTTTTGTGCCGTTATCTGCGCCGCGCTCTGCGCCGCGCTGCTCGCGGGCTGCGTCCGGCAGGAAGAACTCACGCTCGAGGAGATAGAGGCGCGCCTTGCCGGTGTGCAACTGCCCCTCGAAGGCGAGACCCCGCGCCCCGGGGAACGGGAGGCGCGCCCTGCCGCTGCGCGGAAAGCCCTTGCGGGCGTTGTGGAGCGGCCCTGGACCGGCGCGCCCTGGGTGCAGGGCAGAGTCGGCGGTCTCTGGCGGGACACGCTCGCTTCCGACCCGAAAAGCTTCAACCTGCACATAGCGGAGCGGGACAGCGCGACCTCCGGCATCATGGGTATGCTGCAGGACTGGCTCTTCGACTACGATGTCATTGCGCGGGAATGGAAACCCCGCGCGGCCGCCTTTACTATCACTGTTGATGAAGAAGCGGGTACCCTCGATCTGCTCTGCACCCTGCGGGACGACCTCTACTGGAGTTTTTATATGCGCGACGAAAAAATTCCGGTCACCAGCGATGACGTGCTCTTCTGGTACAACGAAATCGAGGGCAACGCGGAATTTGAAAGTTCCGGCTACAACGGTCAATTTTTATTGATGCAGGACGGCACACCCGCGCACATCGATATCGAAAAGATTGACGACAAGCGCTTCGTGTTTCACTTTCCGCGCATAGTGGCGGAGCCGCTGCTCACGACGAACCGCTCGCTCGCGCCGCGTTACGGCTACGAAGATGCGCTAAGGGGGGGGGGCGTACAAGCGGTACTCGACCTCTACAGCATCGAGACGAAGCCGGCCGCGCTCCCCTCCTGCGGCAGGTACTTCCTTAGCCACTACGAGCCCGGGCTCTGGCTCGTGTACAGCCGCAACGCGGACTACTGGGAAAAAGACGAGGCCGGTACCGCGCTCCCCTATATCGAGCAGGAGACGCTTCGAATCATTCAGGATGAAAACACCAACCTGCTCCTCTTCAAACAGGGTGACAGCGAAGCGTACGCGCCGCGGCCCGAAGACCTTGACGAACTCACCAGCAAAAAAAATCCTGACTATACGGTCTTCGGCAGCGGGGGCGCGCTGAGCGCCAATTTCTGGACCTTCAACCAAAACCCCGCGCGGGACCACACCGCGCAGTACGAGTGGTTCACGCAAAAAGAGTTCCGTCAGGCAATGAGTTGTCTGCTGAACCGCGAGCGCATCATCGCGCAGGTATACCGCGGCCTTGCCGAACCCCAGACCGGCTTCTTCCCGGAGCCGAACCCGTTCTTCAATCCGAACATCACCCTGCGGTACTTGTACAACCCGGAACGAGCGCTCGCGCTCCTCGCGTCTATCGGCATGACGCGGGATGGGGGGGGGGTACTGCGCGACGAACAAGGCCGCGCCGTCGAGTTCGCGCTCACGATCCGCTCCGAGAGTACGATCTACTCTGACATCGCGTCGATCATTATGACGGAACTCGCGCAGGCGGGAATCAAAGTCAACATCAGAGTGATCGATTTTCAAAAAATGGTCGAGCAGTTATTTTCAACATTTGAATGGGATTCCATGTTGATGGGACTATCCGGCAGCAACATATTCCCCACGCAGGGGAGCAATGTCTGGCCCTCGGACGGCAACCTGCACCTCTGGTACCCCAGCCAGGAAAGTCCGGCGACCGCATGGGAGGCGCGTATCGATCACCTTTATAACGAGGGCGCGTACACTATCGACAAGGAAAAAGCACAGGCGATCTGGGACGAGTATCAGGCGATCATCCTGGAGCAGTGCCCGATCATTTATCTGGTGCGGCCCCGCAGTTTCCGCGCGCTCAGCAGCCGCTGGGATCTGTCCAACGTGTATTTTGATTCGATCAACGGTTTTGAAACCACAAGGATTTTTCTGCGGGAAGAATAAAACAGCATGACAAAAAACTTAACCATAGGCAGCCCCGCCGCGCTGATCCTGTCTTTCACCATTCCGCTTCTCATTGGGAACTTGTTCCAGCAGTTTTACAATATGGCGGACGCGCTTATCGTGGGAAGGACGATTAGTTACAACGCGCTCGCGGCGGTGGGCTGCACCGGCAGCATCGTGTTTTTCATCCTGGGCTTCGTGTTCGGGTTTACCCAGGGGACGTCGATTATCACGGCGCAGCGTTTCGGCGCGGGAGACGAGGCGCGCGTGAAGCAGAGTTTCGCGGCGAACATCGTGCTGGCAGGGGGCCTCACCGTGATCATGACCTTGGTCGGCGGCTTTCTGGCGCGCCCCATGCTCCTCCTGCTCCGCACCCCGCCGGAAATTCTGGAGGACGCGGCCGGCTACCTCAGCATCATTTTTTGGGGGATTGCGGCAGCCGTGCTCTTCAACCTCTGCTCGAATATCATGCGGGCCGTGGGGGACAGCCGCACCCCGCTCATCTTCCTGGTGATCGCCTGCCTGGTGAACATCGCGCTCGACTTCGCGTTCATCCTGCTCTTCGGCCTGGGGGTGCGGGGCGCTGCCTACGCGACCGTCTTCGCCCAGGTGATCGCGGGCGTATCCTGCCTGCCGGTAATCCGCGCGAAGATGCCGGTACTCCGTATCAGAGCCGCGGACCTGCGGGTCTCACGCGCGGAATGCATCGCGCACCTCAAAGTGGCGCTCCCCATGGGCTTCCAGATGAGCATCATCGCCATCGGCGTCATCGCGATGCAGTTCGCGCTGAACGGGCTGGGGGTCGCCGCAGTCGCCGCGGTTACGGCCGCGCAGAAGATCGACATGGTCGCCACCATGCCGCTGAACTCGTTCGGCGCGACCATGGCCACCTACACCGCGCAGAATTACGGGGCCGGCAAGATCGCCCGCATCCGCAAGGGCATGATCCAGTGCTTCATCATGTCCGGCTCTTTCAGCGTCGTTATGGGGATAGTCTTTGTCTTCACCGGCAGGGCGCTCTCGTCAATCTTTATTACCGGCAACCCGGAGGCGATTGACCTTTCGTACCGCTACCTCGTCCTCAACGGCGCGTTCTATATCGTGCTCGCGCTGCTCTTTATCTGCCGCAACAGTCTGCAGGGCCTGGGCAACGCGCTCGTCCCCACCATCGCCGGCGTTATGGAACTGGTTATGCGTATGCTCGGCGCGGTGCTGCTGTCCGCAAGTCTCGGCTTCCTGGGCATCTGCCTGGCAAGCCCCCTGGCCTGGATCGGCGCCGCGGTTCCCATGGCCATCGCGGTAACGCTCGCGGTGAAGAAACTGCACCGCGGGGGCGGGGGGTAATGGGGTAGGGAGGAGGCACGGTGAAAGATTTATTTCACTGTTCCACCCCTGCGCTGTTAAACTTCCTGACAATCCAGTCGTTGCCGCTTTCAGGCGATACAAGATTAGAGGCATAACCGTACATATAGACATTGCTGCTGGTATCCATGACAAAGAGGCTTACTCTTCCCCTTTCCCCGGATGCCGAATCAGCCTGTGATCCTCTTCTGTTATCCAGAGAAGGTTTTCGGGTTTGTTGATCGTTCCATCGTTGACAATGTGATGCACCTGCCAGCCAGACGCATCCTCCGCAGGACATTCGCACCAGGTTTCCGCGACAAACCGGTACACCGGGTACTCACCATTCCTACCCGGAATTTTGATCCACCAGTATCCCGGTTCCACTTCATAAGGGGGAATAACCTGCCCATCAATTTTGACGGTCCCACAATTCCCGACCTCAATTTTGAGGCTTTTGCCCTTTTCACTTTCCCAGAAAGCCCGGGAATTCAAAAGCGCGTGTTTGGAGTTTTTAGGGTAGTCCCTAAAGACCTCCTCTTTTTTGACGATCCCGTTGAGTTCGTCGATCGTGTAGTGCACGATGTGAGAAACTTTTGCCATTACAGCCTCCTATACGCCGTCCTTTTCGGCGCTTAAGCACGGCACTGAATGCCGCGCTCTCCTATAAAATCCGCCCCGCGTACGCAGGGCGGTGGGGTACGAATTGATCCTGTTGTGCCTGAAACAACAATGTAGGATACTGTTACTTCAATGGTACAGGTAACAACAAATCAGAACCTAAGGTATCCAATAACTTTTGAGAGCCGGTCAAAAGTGTACTCACGAGAGCTTTGTAGTTTTCATTCTTTACCGAACTATACACAGAAGCAAATGCCAGTTGTTCTTCTCGTGTAATAACTCTTACCTGACCATTATCAAAAGAGAGACGATCTCTTGCAGTTTCGTCATAGTAGGCAGATTCAGCATTTGAAACGGCAATGACAAAATTGAGGTAATCCGTTGCCGCAATGACGATATTTTTTGCCAAGCCCAAAGCGATACGTTTGTTGACTGCCTCAATAAGTTCCTTGCCTTCTCTTATAGCAGCATCTAACATTTCTGAATTCTCTGGCGTTCTGTGCGATTCTCCATCCGCTATTATCTTCGCCAACTGAGAATTCCTGTACGCAAGAAGTTTTTCTATCACTGACTTCTCATCAGGGCAAGGACCAGTTTCTGTAATCCCCCAGTCAATCGTTCCATCAGACCAGCATGTCCCAAATGTATTGATGTACTGAAACGACTCTTCATATGTATTGAATAATTCAACGACAAGCTTCAAATATTCCGGCATACTGTCTGGGTTTCTGGCATAACGAGCCAGAGAAAACCATGCCTCAGAATACGAGTTCACATCGCGTGTTGCATCAAAAATTGAGTCATGCAACTTTAGCCTGTTCTGTGTCGGGTTTTCCGACTCATATTCCTCAACTACAGGAATATCAGAAGAGGAATGTCCATTTTGTTGAGACATTACTGACTCAGCATCCGATGACAGGAAAGCGTCAAAAGTCCCGCTCCCCAGCGCCAGGAATACAAAAAGTGTCAGTACCATGACTGACACACCGTGTTTAAGATTGATACGCATATCGTATCCTCCTTTGCAAAAACATATATACCACGCCTTCAACGAAGGCGAAGAAACCCATAGCGAACAAATCCCAAAAGTCGAAAGTGCCGGGAATAATATGAAAGTATTGAAGCAACTCTAACAGCAGCGCGGCGACGTAGACCGCATAAAGGTAATGGGTGGCGGTGGCAGGATTTTCGAGCCAGAGCGCGCGGATGCAGAGTATGCAGGAAAGCAGCCATAGCCCGTCCGGCAGTGAATAGATGCAAAAGGCAGCGAGTGCAGATCCCCCTGCCGCGGGGGTGTAAAACTCTGCCAGAAATGCGGGTGTGCCGACCAGGGAGAACATCAGCAGGTCCCTGCCACGGAAAAATGCGTAGAGAGCGCCTCCCGCCGCAAGCGCGGCAAGCGCCGCTGCCCAGAGGATGCCCCGTATAAGGGCGTGTTGTTTCGGTAGTATACCGGGGGATGGATTATCGTGTTTCAGGCCTGGGCGGGGGGGGAGGTAGAGATGCCTTTTGGGAAATTGGAGATATTTGCATATCTCGCCGCGAGAATCGGGCCGCTTTAGCGGGTGCAAAAGCGCCGCCTTTAATGTGGGCAAAAAGTGCCGTTGTCATCGCACAAGTCTCCTTTGATGCCCCCCTTGAGGGGAATTCCTGCTTACCGAATAAGTCTACACGAAGTCGAAAAAAGTGTCAAGGGGGGCAGCGCCCCTCACTCGCCCGCGCCGCGCCCCCGCACCGTAGCGCCCTTGACCTAAGCCCCCCACTCCGCTATACTCTCCCCATGGACTTCACACGGAAACTGCCCATCGGTATTCAGGACTTCGAAAAACTCCGTACCAATGGGTTTTTGTATGTTGACAAGACCGAGTACCTCTATCGCATGGTCAATGAGGGCACGGTCTACTTCCTCGGCCGGCCGCGGCGCTTCGGTAAGAGCCTTCTGCTCTCGACGCTCAAGGCCTACTTTGAAGGAAAACGGGAGCTCTTCGAAGGGCTCGTCATCGAAAAATTCGAGCGGAACTGGACGCCGCGTCCGGTCATCCATATCGACTTCAACTCCGTCTCCTGCAGCGACTTCACGAAGTTTGAGACGAGCCTTTCGGATATGGTGTATCAACTCGAAGAAGAGTGGGGACGGAGCGAAGGGGAAAACACCCCCGCGAGCCGGTTTCTCGGCGTCATTCGCAGGGCCGCGGAAAATGCCGGGCAGAAGGCCGTCGTGCTCATCGACGAGTACGACAAGCCCCTGCTGGCCCACATCGAAGCAGGCCAGGTGCAGGAGGACATCCGCGCCGCGCTCAAATCATTTTACGGGGTCTTGAAGAGCGCGGACACCTGGCTGCAGTTTGTCCTCCTCACCGGCGTTACCAGGTTTTCAAAGGTGAGCGTCTTTAGCGACCTCAACCAACTGCGCGATATTTCCATGTCTGAATCATACTCGGGGCTTTGCGGCATCACCGAAGAGGAACTGACCGCGCTCTTCGATCCGGAACTGCGCTCTTTGGGGGAAAAGTATGGCCTGACCTACGAGGAGACTCTCGCGGCCATGCGCGAAAATTACAACGGCTACTGCTTTGCCCTGGGCGCGGCAACCGTGTACAATCCCTTCAGCGTGTTGAACACCTTTGCGGACAAGAGTTTCCGTTACTACTGGTACCAGACCGGCACACCGACCTTCCTGGTAAAAATGATTCGTGAGCAGAGCATCGATATCACCACGTTCATATCAGGAATCACGCTTGAGCCGGAGCACCTCACCGATTATCGCTTCAGCGGGGGGAGCCCGATACCGGTGCTCTACCAGGCGGGCTACCTTACGATCAAGGGTGGGGATGACCGGGAGAGGCTTTACACCCTGGGCTTCCCCAACGGCGAGGTCAAGTACGGGTTTCTGGACAACCTGCTTGAATGCTATCTCGAAAATCCCGGAGATATGCTGAAGTTTCATGTTCGCAATTTTGCCGGCGACCTGGCAAAGGGGAACATCGACGGCTTCATGGAGCGGCTTGGGACGCTGCTTGCGCATATACCCTACAGCGCGAAGGCGGGAGCCATGGAGTACACGTTTCAGAGCATCGTGTACGTGGTGTGCCTGCTTATGGGGCAGTTCGCGCAGGTGGAGCCTTACAGCGCGAAGGGGCGGGCGGACCTGGTGGTGGCGACGGCAGACACGGTCTACGCGTTCGAGTTCAAGGCGGTGAAGGACGCGAGCGAGAGCCGCCTCGACGAAGCGCTCGCGCAGATAGCGTCACGGGGTTACCTCGACCCGTGGCGCGCGAGCGGCAAGCGCCTGGTGAGTGTGGCGGCGGATTACGACCT
>JAISTO010000123.1 GCA_031272575.1 Treponema sp.
GATGGAGTCGTCTTACCTCAAAGACGCGCGGGAGTACTATCAATCTGAAGAATCCCGCGATGCGATCAAGGATGGCATTATCAGGCACAAACTGCTCGAAAAACTTTCCGAGGTGAACAAGGTGAAGAAGGCCGCGAAGAAGTCATACTTCGAGACCTTCCCCCAAGAGGAGGCCGAATAATGTCCGATCACATCCTTGAGCCCCAGATGAACACGCTCGTGCCGGTCGTGCTCGAACATAGCGGCTCCGGCGAGCGGTCTTACGACATCTACTCGCGGCTCCTCAAAGACCGCATCGTCTTCCTTGACGGAGGCATTGATGACCTCTCCGCCGATCTGGTCGTGGCGCAGTTGCTCTTCCTCGACGGCGATAACATGGAAAAGGACATCAACCTCTACATCAACTCGCCGGGGGGCTCCGTTACGGCGGGGCTTGCCATTTACGACACCATGCAGTATGTGCAGAGCGCCGTGCAGACGATCTGCCTGGGGCAGGCGGCCAGCATCGCGGCGCTTATCCTGGCAGGCGGGGCGCCGGGCAAGCGGCGTGTGCTCCCCTCATCCCGTGTGCTCATTCATCAGCCCTGGGGCGGGGCGCAGGGGCAGGCGAGCGATATCGGCATACAGTCCCGCGAGATCATCCGCCTGAAAAAACTCACCATCGATCACTTCGCGCGGCACACGGGCAAGGACCCGGCGCAGGTCGCCGCGGATATGGAGCGGGACTTTTACCTTTCCGCCGAGGACGCGGTCGCGTACGGCGTGGCGGATTCCATTTTAACGAGGGAAAAAAATGGCAAAACTTCGTGACGAAATCGGCGACTTCGACCGCGCCTGCTCGTTCTGCGGCAAAAGCGCCGGCATGGTCAAAGCGCTCCTCACCGGGCCTGACGGCGTCTTCATCTGCGACGAATGCGTGGATATGTGCCGGAAAAAAATCATCGAGAAGGGGCAGACCGTCACTTCCGCGCAGTTCAGCGGGGACATCCCCACGCCGCGCGAAATCAAGGACTACCTCGACCAGTTCATCGTGGGTCAGGTGGACGCGAAAAAGGCGCTTGCGGTGGCGGTCTACAATCACTATAAGCGCATAACGAACCCCCCGCAGACCATCGAGGATGTCGAAATTGAAAAATCCAACGTGCTCCTCATAGGCCCCACCGGCACGGGCAAGACCATGCTGGCCAAGACGCTGGCGAAGCGCCTCAAGGTGCCCTTCGCGCTCGTGGACGCCACGACCCTTACCGAGGCAGGCTATGTGGGCGAAGATGTCGAAAATATCCTGCTCAAGTTGATTCAAAACGCGGGCGGGGATATCGCGGCCGCGGAGCGGGGCATCGTCTATATCGACGAGATTGACAAGATCGCCCGCAAAGGCGAAAACGTCTCCCTTACGCGGGACGTGTCCGGCGAGGGGGTGCAGCAGGCCCTGCTCAAGATCATCGAGGGGACGATTTCAAGCGTGCCGCCCCATGGGGGCCGCAAGCACCCGAATCAGGAACTTATCCGCATCGACACGACGAACATCCTCTTTATTTGCGGGGGCGCGTTCGTGGGGCTGGACAAGTTCATCGAGCGCCGCGTCGTGCAGCACCCCATGGGCTTCGGGGCCGAGGTCTTCGACCGCTCCTCCTGCAGCATGAAGGAACTCTTCGACGCCCTGCACCCGGACGACCTCATTCACTTCGGCATGATCCCCGAATTCATCGGGCGGCTCCCCATCGTCGTCTGCCTCGAGGAACTCAAAAAGGATGACCTAAAGCGCATCATCACGGAGCCGCGCAACGCGATCGTGAAACAGTACAAGGCCTCGCTCGCGATAGACGGGGTAGAGCTCGACTTCACCGACGAGGCGGTCAACGCGATTGCCGACACCGCGATCAAGCAAAAGACCGGCGCCCGCGGCCTCCGCGCCATCGTCGAAAAACTGATGACCGACATTATGTTCGACTTGCCCTCTATCGAAGGCTCTAAGCGGGTAGTGGTAACGAAGGATTCGGTCGAGCGCCTTAAGCCGCCGGAGATCGTGCGTTTGGAAAAATCGGCGGCGTAGGGGAGGGGGCTACCGATGCAAAACAATCGAAGGCGCGGCAGCCCGCGCGCGCATCTTACTCTGGGCGCTGTCCTGGCACTGGGGGCGGGGCTTGTGTTGGCGGGCTGCTCGTATCGCTTCAGGACTCCCGCGCAGTACCGCGAGATGGCGCTCATAGCGGCCATACCGGAACTCGCGGGCAGCGATGCCTGGAAGTCGCCGACGCATGGCGAACAAGATGTGGGCAGCGGCGCGTTCCCCGGAGGCAGAACCGTCTCGTTGAGCGCGTACCGGATCGCGCGTTACGAGACCACTTACGGGTTGTGGTACGAGGTGAAGACCTGGGCGGCCTCTCACGGCTACACCTTTGCCAACGCGGGGAGGGCCGGGCAGGACGGCGCGGAGGGCAAGGCGCCCGCCGGGGACGCTTCCAGGCCGGTAACGACTATCTCGTGGTGGGACGCGGTGGTGTGGTGCAACGCGTACAGTGAACTCAGCGGCAAGACCCCGTTCTACACCGTAAACGGCGCGCCGCTGAAAAACGCCGCGTCCCCCTCCGCGCCGGATGCGCCGGCCCCCGGCAGGAACGGCTTCCGTCTGCCGACAGAGGCGGAGTGGGAGGCCGCGGCGCGGGGCGGGGACCCGGTCGGCCGCCCGGCGGATTGGGCCTGCGTCTACGCGGGGAGCGGCACGGTTGACGAGGTCGCCTGGTACCGCCAGAACTCCAAAGGCGGCGTCTCTCCTGTGGGGACGGTCCCGGATACTGACGGGGAGGGGCCCCTGCCCGCCAATGGCGCGGGCCTCTACGACATGAGCGGCAATGTCCTCGAGTGGTGTTACGACTGCTTCGGTCCGATACGCGGCGGCGGGACGGAAAAAGACCCCGCAGGCCCCGCTTCGGGTCCGCTGCGGGTCAGGCGGGGGGGCAGTTGGGGCGGCAGCGCGGCCAGTTGCGAGAACGCCTCCCGCGGCGGCAGCCCCCCGTCCTCGAAGAACTTCCTGACGGGCTTCCGCGTCGCATACGCGCCGTAAGGGCGGCTAGGAGTTTGCAGCGCTTTGCGCAATTTTCTACCCTGCAAACTCCCAGCGGACTTTGTCCGCGGCAGCCTCGAAAAGCGTGAAATCACGCGAATTTTTCATCGAATTATTCAAAGCGCTACAGGCTGCTAGTGTCCTGTCCGAAACGGATTTAGACATTATTACTCGCCCCCTTTTTCCGCTGGATGGAAGTGAGAATCGTGTCTGCCGATTTGGTCCAGCAAAACTTGCGGCCTGACCCGTTCC
>JAISTO010000011.1 GCA_031272575.1 Treponema sp.
CCCATTTTTCGCGAGTTAATCGTTCTTGTTCACGCCTGCAAAACAGGCGTTTTTCCCCTCAAAAACAGGCTCTGTACGCCGCATTACGGTACACCGCACTGCGGCGCCGGACAGGGCAAAGAATCTCTGTATCGTCACTTTACCAAACAGAAGGAGGAACCCATGAAACGGTTTCCATTTTTCGCTGCGGCGGTAGTATGCGCCGCGCTCTGCGCAGGGGTTGCGCTGGCAGGCTGCGCCAATCCTAACGCGGCGGATACCACCCCGCCGGCTGAGGCATCCGGCGTCGAGGCACAGGCGGGGAACTGCCAGATGGCTCTCTCGTGGACTGACCCTGCCGACGGCGACTTCGATGGGGTCGAGATCACCTTCAGCCCGGAGTCGATCGGGGCGGCGCAGCCCGTCCGCGTGAACAAGGGGGTGCAGAGCGCCGCCGTCACCAAACTCGAAAACGGCACACTCTACCAGTTCACCCTTAAGACGGTGGACAGGGCGGGCAACAAGAGCAAAGGGGTGACCATATCCGAGATGCCCGTCGTGTGGCAACTCGCGCTCAGCCAGACCGGCGCGTACGATTTCAACATGACCGATGGGACCTACTATTCGCACGGCTACACGGCCGCTCCCCTTGAGGTGACGGTGACCAACACGAGCACCAAAGCAAGCGGCGCTTTGCAGGTCGGCCTCTCGGGGGCAGACGCGGGGAGTTTCACCCTGTCCCGCTCGAGCATAAGCGGCCTCGCGGCGGAAGGCGCGGAGAGCAGCGCCGCTTTTACGGTGCAGCCCAACGCGGGACTTACGGCCGCGAAGACGTACGGCGCCACGGTAACCGTTGCAGGCGGCAGCATGAGCGCCGCCTTTGAGATCAGTTTTACCATTACGCAAAGTGACTACCGCATAGCGCTCAGCCAAACCGGCGCGCACGACTTCAGCGCGTCCGGGCGGTACTACAGCAGCGGCTATACCGCGCCGGATGCGTTTCAGGTGACCGTGACGAACAGCGGCAATCAGCCGACGGGGGCGTTGGAAGTTGCTCTGACCGGAAGCGATCAGGGCAGTTTCACCCTTTCAACTTCGAGCATGAACAGCCTCGCGGTGAGCGGCAGCGGCACGTTTACCGTGCAGCCCAATGCGGGGCTTACTACCGCGAAGACGTACAGCGCCGCGGTGAGCGTCACGGGGAAGAACGGCATAAGCGCGGAGTTCGAGGTCACATTCACCGTCACGCAAAGCGAATACCGCATAGCGCTCAGCAAGAGCGGCGCGCACGACTTCAGCGCGTCCGGGCCGCACTACAGCAGCGGCTACACCGCGCCGGATGCGCTTACGGTGATCGTGACGAACAGCGGCAATCAGCCGACGGGGGCGTTGGAAGTTGCTCTGACCGGAAGCGATCAGGGCAGTTTCACCCTTTCAACTTCGAGCATGAACAGCCTTGCGGTGAGCGGCAGCGGCACGTTTACCGTGCAGCCCAATGCGGCTCTTACTACCGAGAAAACCTATACCGCCACGGTGAGTGTCACGGGGGGCAACGGCATAAGTGCCGCTTTTGATGTCAGTTTTTCCGTCCTGATACCCATACCCGGCGTACCCACGGGCTTGCAGGCAGAGGCGCAGAACGCGGGCAGTGTCGCGCTGTCGTGGAATGTGGTCGATGGCGCGGCATCGTACCAGGTGTACCGCTTGAGTGCCGGCGGCTCGTACAGCGTCATCGGTACCAGCGAGAGCGCCTCGTATACTGACGGCAGCGGGCTTTCGGCGAGCACGACCTACTACTACAAGGTGAGCGCGGTGAACGCATCGGGGGAGGGGACTCTGTCGGCGTATGCCTCGGCGCTGACCTTTCCCGGTGTGCCCACGGGTTTTTCGGCAGAGGCGCAGTCCGCAACCAGTGTCGCGCTGTCGTGGGATCCGGTCATGGGCGCGGCATCGTACAACGTGTACCGCGCCGCGAGTGCCGGGGGGGACTATAGCCGCATTGGCAGCAGCACGAGCCCGAACACTTCGTATACCGACAGCAGCGGGCTTTCTTCCGGTACCACCTACTACTACAAGGTAAGCGCGGTAAATGACACAGGCGAGGGGAGCCAGTCGGACTATGCAGCGGCGCTGACCATTCCCGGTGTGCCCACCGGCCTTTCGGCAGAGGCGCAGATCGCGGGCAGCATAGCGTTGTCATGGGAGGCGGTAACGGGCGCGGCGTCGTACCGGGTGTACCGCGCCGCGAGTGCGGAGGGGGATTACAGCCCCGTCGGCACGAGCACGGGTACTTTGTATAGTGACGAGAGCGGGCTTTCGGCGAACACGACCTACTACTACAAGGTGAGCGCGGTGAACGCATCGGGAGAAGGAGTACAGTCGGCGTATGCCTCGGCGCTGACCTTTCCCGGCGTGCCCACGGGCCTTTCGGCAAACGTGCCGTCTTCGAACAGTGTCATGCTTGCATGGAACGAAGTAACCGGGGCAGCGTTCTACAACGTATACCGCGCCGCGAATGCGGAGGGGCCCTATAACTCTATCGGTACAAGCGCGGACGCATCGTATACGGACACGGGGCTTGCGGCGGAGGTGCTCTACTACTACAAGGTGAGTACGGTCATCGACACGAGAGAGGGGGCTCAGTCGGAGCCGATACCGGCGTACACCTTCACAACCCCTGCGCAGTACCGAAGCATGGCGTCCATTTCTGCGATGACGGTTACCGCTGCTGCGAATTCCGCGGTGTTCCTCTCTGGCCTGACGGTGAGTCTGAGCGCGTACCAGATCGCGGCGTACGAGACGACTTACGATTTGTGGAACGAGGTGAAAACATGGGCATCGAGTAATGGCTATACGTTTTATAGCAACGAAGGGGGAGAAGGAGCCGGAGATTACCCGGATTATTACCAGGATTGGACGCCAAAGGCGCTCGAGCCGGTGGTGTTCGTTTCATGGCGAAACAGTGTTGTGTGGTGTAACGCGTACAGTGAGATGAGCGGGAAGACGCCGGTGTATTACAGCGACTCCGAGTACGGCACGGTGATAAAGGCGCTCTCAGATGACACGGTGTACATGAAGGCCGGGGCTAACGGATACCGTCTGCCGACTGAGGCGGAATGGGAAGCGGCGGCGCGGGGCGGCGACCCATCCGACACGGTGAACTGGACCTACACTTGCGCGGGGAGCAACAATTTAAGCGATGTGGTAAATCATGACAGCGAAGTTGGGCTGAAAGCGGCGAATAAAGCCGGGCTGTACGACATGAGCGGGCATGTGTGGGAGTACTGCTACGACTACTGCAGCGGCTCGTACTGGTCCGGTCTGATTCCAGGGCCTGAGGAGGATCCCACGGGCCCCTCTTCTGGGTCAGAACGCGTCGTTCGGGGCGGCGATAATGATTACTACGACTACAACCCAGAGAGTTTCCCCACGGTGACCATCCGATGGAGTAGGGCATCCTCCGATAGTCATTCGTCGATCGGCTTCCGCGTGGCGTGTTGGCCATAAAGGGGTTACGCCGCCTTGCGCGGATAACATACCTGCCCGTAGGGGCGGGAAACAAAACAAACCGTCATTAGACGGCGCCGCTTAAAAAGCGGCAAGGAGGAAGATATGGGGAAACCTAATCTTTTTGACATTGCCACCAGCGAACTTTCGCAGGATGGCTTTTTCACATGGCTTTTGAGGTGGGCGCATCCGGCAAACCTCAAAGAGAACGCGGAACTGTGCCGCTGCGGGCAGGACTTTATCAAACTTCTGCTGAACGCGCAGGGAAAAACAGTCACGGAAATTACGGAGGTGAAAGTGTGGCGGCAGTGGCAGGACATCGATATATGGGCGAGCATCAACGAACACTTCGCCATAGTCCTGGAGGACAAGACAAACACGGGCGCGGCTGCCGGTCAACTTGAGCGCTACCGCGAAACGGCGCGCGCCTGGTGCGCCAAGACGGAGGGCTATGACCCCGAACCGGTATGCGTCTATGTAAAGACCGGGAGCGAGTCGAAGCGCTCTCTCGCCGGCATCAGGGCAAAGGGCTTTGCGGTCATTACCCGACAAGACCTGCTGGGGGTTCTGGAAAATTGCGGCACAAAAAATGCCATCTTTCAGGAGTTTGTGTCGCATTTGCAGGCGTTGGAAGACGCGGAAGCGGCCTACGCAACGAAGCCGGTTGACAAATGGGATTGGCGGCAATGGGTGGGCTTCTACCAGTCTCTTGACAAGGATCTGGCGGGTGACTCGAAGGCTGACTGGCGCTATGTCAGTAATCCCGCCGGCGGATTCTGGGGCTTCTGGTGGCACTTCATGCCCTGGAAAAATCATCAGGTCTATCTGCAAATTGAGCAGGGGCGGCTGTGCTTCAAAATTGAAGTGTTCAGCGAAGACAAGGCGGCGCTCAGGAACGAGTGGCAGTCGGTTATCCTGGACAAAGCGAAGGCGCAGGGCAAAACTGAAATCGTCAAACCAAAGCGCGCCGGAACGGGCGAATGGATGACCGTGGCCGTTGTCGACCGCGCTCAGTGGCTTGGCGCTGACGGCTCAAAACTGGATACGGATGCCGTTCTTGCCCGCCTGAAGGGGTATGAGCAGTTTTTGGACAGTTGAGTCGCTCAATAGGCGGACCTACCGCCGCAGAGTCTCTCTGCGGCGGCGCTTGTGGAGCGGCTTCTCTGTATGGTCACTACCAAACGTGCCGCTTAAAAAGCGGCGAGGAGGAACCCATGAAACGGTTTCAGGTTTTTGGAGCGGCCGCGCTCTGCGCCGCGGCCGCGCTGGCAGGCTGCGCCCACCCCACCGACGCGGATACCACCCCGCCGGCTGAGGCATCCGGCGTCGAGGCACAGGCGGGGAACTGCCAGATTGCCCTCTCGTGGACTGACCCTGCCGACGGTGACTTCGATGGGGTCGAGATCACCTTCAGCCCGGAGGTGATCGGGGTGGCGCAGCCCGTCCGCGTGAACAAGGGGGTGCAAAGCGCCGCCGTCACCAAACTCGCAAACGGCACGGTCTACCAGTTCACCCTTAAGACGGTGGACAAGGCGGGCAACCAAAGCGCGGGGGTGACCGTAGCCGAGATGCCCGTTGTGTGGAATCTCGAACTCAGCCAGACCGGCGCGTACGATTTCAACATAACCGATGGGACCTACTATTCGCACGGCTACACGGCGGCTCCTCTTGAGGTAACGGTGACCAACACGAGCACCACCGCAAGCGGCGCTTTGGCGGTCGGCCTCTCGGGGGCAGACGCGGGCAGTTTCACCCTGTCCCGCTCGAGTATAAACAGCCTTGCGGCAGCAGGCAGCGGTACGTTTACCGTGCAGCCAAAAGCGGGTCTCACTGCCGCGAAGACGTACGGCGCCACGGTAACCGTTGCAGGCGGCAACATGAGCGCCGCCTTTGAGGTCAGTTTTACTATCACGCAAAGTGAATACCGCATAGCGCTCAGCAAGAGCGGTTTGCACGACTTCAGCGCGGCCGGGCCGCACTACAGCAATGGCTACCCCGTGCCGGATGCGCTTCAGGTGACGGTGACGAACAGCGGCAATCAGCCGACGGGGGCGTTGGCGATCAATCTGACCGGGGCAGACGGGGGCAGTTTCACCCTGTCCCGCCAGAACATAAGCAGCCTTGCGGTGAGCGGCAGCGGCACGTTTACCGTGCAGCCCAATGCGGGGCTTACTACCGAGAAAACCTATACCGCCACGGTGAGCGTCACGGGGGGCAACGGCATAAGCGCGGAGTTCGAGGTCACATTCACCATTACACAAAGCGTGTACCGCATAGCGCTCAGCAAGAGCGGCGCGCACGACTTCAGCGCGTCAGGGCCGCACTACAGTAACGGCTACACCGTGCCGGATGCGCTTCAGGTGACCGTGACGAACAGCGGCAATCAGCCGACGGGGGCGTTGGAAGTTGCTCTGACCGGAAGCGATCAGGGCAGTTTCACCCTTTCAACTTCGAGCATGAACAGCCTTGCGGTGGGAGGCAGCAACACGTTTACCGTGCAGCCCAAGGCGGGGCTTACTACCGAGAAAACCTATACCGCTGCGGTGAGTGTCACGGGGGGCAACGGCATAAGCGCCACTTTTGATGTCAGTTTTTCCGTCCTGATACCCATTCCCGGTGTGCCCACAGGCTTGCAGGCAGAGGCGCAGCATGAGAGCAGCATAGCGTTGTCGTGGGCGGCGGTAACGGGCGCGGTCACCTACCATGTGTACCGGTCTTTGAGTGCCGGCGGCCCGTACAGCGTCATATTCACAAGCGAGAGCCCGAACACCTCGTATAGTGACAACTGGCTTGCGTCCGGTACCGCCTACTACTACAAGGTGAGCGCGCTGAACTCATCGGGAGGGGAAGGGACTCTGTCGGGGTATGTGTCGGCGTCGACCTTTCCCGGCGCACCCACGGGCTTGCTGGCAGCCGCGCAGCCCGCGGGCAATATTGCGCTGTCGTGGACGGCGGTAACGGGCGCGGCATCGTACAAAGTGTACCGCTCTTTGAGCGCCGGGGGAATCTACAGCCACATCGGCACAAGCGAGACTCTGAACACCGCTTATAATGACAGTAACAGCGGGCTTTCCGCGAACACGATCTACTACTACAAGGTGAGCGCGGTGAACGCTGCCGGCGAGGGGAGTAAGTCGGCGTTTGCATCGGCTGCCACGCTGCTTTCTGCCGCACCCGCGGGCTTAATGGCGGCGGCGCTGTCCACGAGCAGCATCGCTCTTACCTGGGACGTGGCCGCGGGGGCGTCGTCGTACAAGGTGTACCGCGCCGAAAGCGCCGAGGGGACGTACAGTCTTATCGGCACGGCGCCGAACACCGAGTACACGGACGGAGGGCGCTCCGTGCGCACCCTGTACTACTACAAAGTAAGCGCGGTGAACGAAGTGGGCGAGGGAAGCAAGTCGGGTCCGGCGCAGGCATACACCTTCACTAGCCCCGCGCAACACCGGAGCATGGCGTCCATCCCTGCAATGACCATTACGGGCAGCGGATCGGAGGGAGTGTTCATCGAGGGCCGGACGGTGAGTCTGAGCGCGTACCAGATCGCGAAGTACGAGACGACCGGGGAGTTGTGGTACGATGTGAAAACATGGGCAACGAGTAATGGGTACCGTTTTTCAAGTATTGAGGAAACCGAGGTTGGGGAATCCTATTGGGGGGTGAGGCCAGTGTGGGTGAACTGGCGGGACGCCATGATCTGGTGCAACGCGTACAGCGAGTTGAGCGGGAAAACACCTGTGTACTACACGGACAGCAGTTACACAACGGTACAGCGGACCTCACCGCGGACCTCAACCAGCGAGAGCGGGACGAATACAACCGCGGACAGTGTGTATATCAAGCCGGGCGCTGACGGGTACCGGCTGCCGACCGAAGCGGAGTGGGAGGTCGCGGCGCGGGGCGGCGACCCATCCGACACGGTGAACTGGAACTACACTTACGCGGGGAGCGACACACTAGACGATGTGGCGTGGTGCTGGACGAATGCGAGCGCTCTGCATCCGGTGGGAGGGAAGGCGATGAACCGGGCTGGGTTGTATGACATGAGTGGGAATGCGTATGAGTGGTGCTATGATTGGTACGAGCCGATCTCCACAGGGCCGGTGAGCGACCCCACTGGCGCCGTTTCAGGGCAGTGGTGCATCTTGCGAGGAGGCAGCCTTGAGGACGACCCCTACGATTACAGGGTTTCCGGCCGGAATTACACGGCGCCCGACATGCCGTGGGGCGGCATCCGCGTGGCGTGTTGGCCATAAAGGACATTCGAGGGAATGCGGAACAGCAATGCATTGGTAGTGAAGGAGGTGATGCACAGGTAATAGACACTGCATGGTATGGCCCTTGCAGGGAAGGCTGTCAGCCGGCTTTGCGACAGGGACGAGCAGGAAGGCGCACCTGGGGAAAGAGCGCACATCGGCGAAAGCCGTGCCGTTTTCGTATGAAGACGGTATCAGAACAATGTGTCTCGCAGAGTAGAGACACTATCTCCTGTATATCAGGGGATCAGTTAAGGGCAGGCGCGGCTGCCCTCAAGGCCGCGCAAAGGAGTTTTTATGAACAGCATTTTCGCGCTGCAAGGGAGAATGAATTGCGGCAAATCACAGACCTTACGGCTTGTGTGTGATATGCTCCAACAAAGGCCAGGTGTGCAGGTGGTTCGTACTTTTTTCTCAAACCCCACTGATAGACAAGTTATCTTGTCTATTAATGGACACAAGGTTGGCATTGTAACCATGGGCGATCCGCCTCCGTACTTATCGATACTTCAGAAAGCCCTCGATGCTTTTGAAAAGGAAGTATGTGTCATCATCTTTTGCGCTTGCAGAACGAGGGGAAAAACGGTGAACTGCATCAAGAAACATAAGCAGTACCAACTGCAGTTCATTCAACAGCAATGTCTTCCCCCTGGGCATACCCCCAAGGAGGAGGAGGCAAGCAACAGACGCATGGCAGAGCACCTGATCCAAATTAAGGAATACCTGCGCGGAATGCCGGACTCAGGGAAGAGTCTCACGGATCTGCATAAGGCTTTCGATCCTGGTTGTAGTGGTGATGCAGAAACATGAGAACCACTGACAATAACTGCGGAAAATCCCTGTCGGAAATCGGCGGTGAATACAGCGATGACCTTGCGGCAATCGCTAACAAGAGCCTCATTGATTTGCAGAGGGACAACCCCGACCTGCTTGTATTCCCGCAAACATTGGGACAGTACAATGACGATGTGGAAAAGCATCATATTTTTTCGCTGTCCGATGATAAACTGACTACGTACAACCTGATGGGATTTGTGGGAAGAAACGACACCCGCCTTACGATCTCTTCACGCTTTGCGCGTGATGATACACACGATTATTTTCTTCACTATATGCTTTGTAAGGTGCTGTCTCTCAACATAGTCAACTTGAAACATAGCGCCGACTCCGAAGGCATACAAGACTTTTTGCCTTACCTTTTCCCCGCGTATCTCAAAAAGGCGCTGTCCCAGGGAATGTTTAAGCAGTACCGCCGGAACGAATACAACGACGCGAATGTCCGCGGCGTTATTGATGTGCCCCGGCATATCAACCGGAACATTCCTTTCGCGGGGAACATCGCTTATAACACCCGCGAATACAGTTATGACAACGACATGACAGAACTTGTCCGGCACACGATAGAACACCTCGGAACGGTACCTGTGGGGAACGCCGTCTTGACCTGCGACCCGGATACTCGCGCGGACGTACAGAAAATCACGAACGCTGCGCCTTCCTACAATAAAAATGACAGGCGTAAAATCATCAACGCGAACAGGAAGCCTCTCCGGCACCCGTATTTTACGGAATACCTTCCCTTGCAGCGGCTCTGCCTTCAAATTCTGATGTATGAAAAGATGTCCTTCGGTCAGGACAAAGACAAGGTTTACGGTCTGCTCTTTGACGGCGCATGGCTCTGGGAGGAGTATCTGAATACGATACTCAAGAAAGATTTTGATCATCCCCGTAACAAGACCAGGGAGGGTGGCTGCTATTTGTTTGAAAACTTTCAGCGTATATACCCGGATTTTATCAGTAAGAGCGACAATCCCAAAATAGTGGCAGATGCAAAATATATTCCGCTAAGTGGAAACAGGGAATATGAAGAAGAGTCAGAAAGAGCCGCCAGTATTTATTACAAAACTATCATGTATATGTACCGCTTCAGTTCACATAACGGATATTTATTTTATCCGTATTCCGGGACAGAAAAGAAAGAGCCAGAGACCTATAAAGTAAAGGATACCGAAGGCACATTAACGAAACTCGGCCTTGCGATCCCACAACAGGCAAATAATTTCATGGCGTTTTGCACGGCCATTGAGAAACATGAAAAAGAATTTGTGGAGTGCAGCAGATTCCGCGGTCGAGCCCGGAATGACGCGCCCCGCCCCCCCACGCGCAGATTCCGCGCATCTTGTTAAATGCTGCGCACCCCACTCCCCATCCTCCCCCTTGACGTTGTTCATTTTTTGCGCTATAATGTCAAAAAATGAACAAGGAGAGAACTATGAAGAAAGTCATTTTTTCGGGACTTGCCGCGGCGGCCGTGGTGAGCCTTTTTCTGGCCTGCGCAAAAAAAGATGCCAACAAGGTGGTCATCTTTACGAGCACAGAAGATTTCCGCACCGAGCACATGCAGGAACTGCTGAAGGCGGAGTTTCCGTCTTACGACATCACCCTGCAGACCCTCTCGACGGGAAACCATGCCGCCAAGATCAAGGCGGAGGGCGCACAGACCGAGGCGGACATCATCCTGAACCTCGAAACCGGGCATCTGGAGGCCCTGCAGGACTACTTCGCTGACCTGTCCGGCTACGACCTGGCCGGTTTCCTGCCCGACCTCGTGCCCGCCTCGCGGCGCTACCTGCCCTGGGATAAGTCCTCGGGCGCGATCATCATAGACCGGGCAAAACTCGACAGCCTCGGCCTGGCCGTCCCCGCATCCTACCAGGACCTGCTTAAGCCGGAGTACCGGGGCCTCATCTCGATGCCGAACCCAAAAACCTCCGGGACTGGCTACATGTTTTTGGTCAGTTTGATAAACGCCTGGGGCGAGGACGCGGCCTTCGCGTATTTCGACGGCCTCGGCAAAAACGTGCTGCAATTCACGACCTCCGGCTCCGGCCCCGTGAACGCGCTCATTCAGGGCGAGGCCGCTATTGCCCTGGGCATGACCTTGACGGCGGTGCAGGCGATCAACAGCAAGGGGGTGCGCTTTGACATCACCTTTTTTGACCCCCCAGGCGCGCCGAACATAACGACCGGCATGGCCGTGATAAAAGGGAAAGAAAACCGCCCCGCGGTGAAAGCGGTGTTTGCGTTCACCCTTGCCAAATTAGTCAAAGATGACAAGGAACTCTACTGCCCGGAGGCGATCTTTGTCGATCAGGTGAACAGCATACCCAACTACCCGCGTTCAATTCCCTACGCGGATATGACCGGAGTGTACGACCCGGCGCTGAAGGAAAAGTACCTGGCGCGCTGGAAGTTCTAACGCCCTGCGCCCAGGGTGCGCGTGAAGCGGAGCGTCTCCCAGCCGCGACGGGAGGCGATGCGGCGCAGGAAGCGGTCGGGGTTCACGGCGACAGGGCGGCCCGCGGCCTCGAGCAGGGGGAGGTCGGTGTAGGAGTCCGAGTAAAAGGCGACATCCTGCCAGGGGACGCCCGCCCGCTCGAGGAGGGCGTCGACGGCGGCTTTCTTGCCGCCGCCGAAGAGGCTGCGCCGCACGAGGCGGCCTGTGGTCTTGCCGTCCGCGAAGGCCAGTTCGCTCGAGACCGAGCCTTGCACGCCGAAAAAGGCCTCGACCGGATCGAGGATAGTCTTGAGCGTAGACGAGGCAAAGACCACGGGCTCGCCCCGGTCCTGCGCGGCGCGCACGAGGCTGCACGCGTCAACATAGATGTTTTTTTTGATGCGCGTTTCGAAGCACTGTTTTGCCGCGGCCTCGAGCGCCCCCTGATCCAGCCCCGCGAGGCGCGCAATCGCCTCCTCGATGAAGTCCATGTTGGGGCGACCGAGCCGGTAGCGGAGCCAGTCGACGAGGAGGCCGCGCACCTGCTCGAAGCGCACGAGTTTTTCGCCGAGCACTTCGAGAAGGAAGTAGAGGGAACTGGATTTCTTTATGAGCGTGTAGTCAACATCGAATACATGGAACGTCATGCAAGAAATTCCAGATGCGGCGCATCTTTTGACGCGGCCTCCGCGTAGGGGCCGCGCATATTTTCCGGCAGGAGCCGCGCCATCTGCCCCATGAGTTCGTCGAGCATGGCCTCGCGGGTGCTTTTGCCCGGGCTCTTGCCGTCAAACCTGAAGCGGAAGGGCCGGCCCACATTGAAGCGGAACGGCGTCCTGCGCAGGTGCTTCAGGTTGTCCCAAATGCGCTCGCCCCCGAAGTGCACGACCGGCAGCACCGGCGCGTTCGTGAGGTAGGCCAGTTGCACGATGCCCGCATGGCCCTTGCCGAGTACGCCGCTTTTGCTCCGCGTCCCCTCGGGCGCAAAGATGACGAAAAAGCCCTTTTCGATAGCCTCCTGCACCCGCAGGAACACGTCCCGGTAGGCCCCCTTGCGGTCTATGGGGATGGCCTTGTAGGTGTCGAAAATGAAGCCGAAGAGGGGGTTGTGCCAGGTTTCCTCTTTCGCGAGGCCCGTTACCTGGATGGGGTAACTCTGCGCCACCAGGATAGGCACTTCGAGGAAGTTGATATGATTGATCGCCAGTATCGCCGGGCCCATGTTGGCAAGCGCCTCGACGTACTCTTTGCTGTCAATCTTGCAGAGCGCGTTGACCAGGCCTTTGAGGATAGAGTTGACGACGCTGAGTCTAAGGCTCTTCATCGGGCAGTCCTATCAGCCGCAGCGCATGGGGCACACAGGTGATCGTGAGGTCCTTGCCCTCGTAGCACACGGTCTCGCCGTCGCAGTGCGCCGCCATGCCCCCCTCGAGGGCCTTGAGATGAAACTCGGCTGCCCTGCCGACGGTCGCTTCCTCTTTGGTAACCTGGGTGCCCTTGAAGTACTGCAGCACCAGGTAGAGGAGCCTGCGCCGTGAGTGGGGGTGCCGCAGCAGGCAGAGGTCGAAGAGGCCGTCGTCCAGTTCCGCGCTGGGGCCCATGAAGAACGAGCCCCCCATGCGCCTGCCGTTCATGATCGACACGATGATGGCCGGGAGGGTTACCTGCTTGTCCCCGTAGTGAATCTCGAGGATAGGCGAGGCCTCGAACCGCGCCACGTTGTACACGGCCCCCAGCGTGTAGGCAAACGCGCCGTGTATGTGCCGCATATTGGCGGCGTCGAAGCCCACCTTCGTGTCGAAGCCTATGCCTATGCCGTTGACGAAGTAGCGCCCGTCCGGGAAGAACCCGCCCTTGACAAGCCCCGCGTCCAGGGGGCGCTCCCTGCCATGCAGCAGGGTCTCGAGCGCTTCGAGCGGCTTTTCCGAAATGCCTACGCTCGAAGAAAAGTCGTTCCCCCTGCCGATGGGAAGGAGCCCGAAGAGGGGCAGCCGCGCCAGCGGCGTTTTGTGCGTCAAAAGCCCGTTCACTACCTCGTTACTCGTGCCGTCCCCGCCCGCCGCGACGACCGCGTCCCGCGCGTCAAAAGGGCATTCCTGCACGAACTTAAGCCCGTCTCCAGGCTCTTTCGTCTGGTAAATCTCGAAATCCTGACCCTTTTCCTTAAAGAAGCGCTCAATAACGGGGTACTGCTTTACCGCCCACCCCTTGCCTGCTACCGGATTCAGGATGACCCAAACTTTTCGAATGTCCAGTGTTTCCATAGGTATATATTACACAAATCTTAAAAAAAAAGCAAGAGGGGGGGGCGAGTGGGGGAGTGGGGGAGTGATGCTATGGCTCCTCCCCTCTGGGGAGGGTAGGGCGGGGTCGCGGGTGATGCTCCCCCTCCCCTCTGGGGGGCAGGGGGGGTCGCGGGTGATGTCCCTACCGGGGGCGGGGGACGGACGGGGAGAATGATTAGAAGGCTGTATGCGGCAACAAAGTTGCCGTTGCCAGGTAGAGTACCACCCGGCATCGCGAAGGTGTCGGCGACGGTGCCCCGGGACGGCAGCGCCCGGTTTTGGCTTCTTTTCAGGCCGCGTCATTTTTCCTCGCGTTTGAACGCGCGCCGTCCACTGCCCCCCAGAACGCGGAGTTTTACTCCGTCCCCTTTAGGGGCAGATTCCGCGGGGAAGAGGGGGGCGCGTTGAACGCGGCGCGTTCAACGCGCAC
>JAISTO010000023.1 GCA_031272575.1 Treponema sp.
ACACGAATTTACGCGAATATTACTCTTAATAAAATTCGCGTTCATTAGCATAATTCGCGGTTAAATTCTTAAAATCCTGTTTCTTCAGAGTGGGCTAAAGATATGGGACAAGTTTAGCCTGGGGAGGGTAGGGAGCACTGTCAACAAGTTAAGGAAAGAGCCAACCGTCATTCCGCGGCTTGGAAACGGGACCGAGCGGCGCAAGCGCCGAACCGTTCGTAGAACGGCATGCGCGTTGAACGCGCCGCGTTCAACGCGCCCCCCTCTCCATCGCGGAATCTCTACCAAAATGGCCCGTTTGAGGAGTAGATTGCGTAGTTCGGTTAAAGCGGATTTCATCGCCTGTTACCGCGGCCGCGTCGGCCCATTGCAGAAGACCTTCAACCGCCCGCAACGCGGCGTTTTTGTCCCGCGCCTTGCGGACAATGTAGTAGATGTCCGTGAAGGCGGAAGCGGACACAAAGAGTTCTATGCCCCCTGGGACAAGGCCAGTATTTTGAGCGCCGCCTCATAAAAGGGCTGCCGCTTCAAGAGCACGTCCAATGGCACATTGCTGTCCACAAGGAGTCTCATAGCCCGTAGCGTTCCCCAAGCCGCATATCGCGGATGTCTTTCATCGTGATGTCACCGGGAAGGGCCGCCCCCTCGAGGATGCCGGCAAGGGACTGTAACGCGCTGTCGTGCGCCCATTCCGCTATCCGGGCCTTTGAAAACCGGGGCGCCTGTGCCGCAGGCTTTTCTTTGGTATAGGTGAGAACTACCACCTGATTCCGTGCCAGAGCGACAGGCTTTACCGGCACAAACGCCCTGCCGTCGTAGATTGCTTTCAACGCTTGCATATTCCCACTCTACCACACCCCCGCCCCAAAACACAAGCCCCCGGACCTGCGCCCTGGGGCATCCGTAAAAGGGCGCCCCCTCGCGGAAAGCGCCCCATCGCTGTGGTGACGAGCCCCGGCCCGGCAGCACCGGACCGCCCGCGCTCCCCGCCTTCGCCGCCTCTTACTCGTAATGTGTCCACATTCTGATTACGCGGACAATACCTTCGCTGGCGAACACACGGTAGACGAGCCTGTGTTGTATATTTCGCCGGGAATAGGTGTCGGGGAGACCTTGCAATTTTTCGCAATGGGGTGGGTTTTGATACGGGTTTGATTTGATGATGTTCAGCAATTCAAGCGCCCTGGGTTTCAGGCCCGCGAGCTCAATGAGAAGCGCGTCCTTTTGGGCCTGCCGTGTGAACTCAAGCCTATACATTAGGCCACACTTCTTCCAGAGGGACACATTCAGAGTGCGGCGCCTCGGCGCCCTCCCGAATCGAGTCCATCATATGGAACTCAAATACTCGGTATCGCTCTGCTTTTCAATCTTATACCACTGAAACATAAAAAAATCACGGACAGCGGCAAGTGACTCCTCCGGCAAAGCGTCAATATCCCGTTTGAGAGACTCACGGACAGCAGCAACAGCCATAGCAACTCCTTATTTGTAATCTATAGCACTGATAAAAGAGTGTCAAGCCCCTGGGGGCGCGGGCACTACTCCTTCACACTCGAGAACATCACCGACTCGATGATCCACTTCTGGAAGATGCCGTAGATCACCAGCACCGGCGCGAGCAGGATAACGGAGCCGGCCATCATGCGGGGGACGTGGGTGTTGATCGCGTACTGCGCGTTGAACCGGGCGATCATCACGGTGACGGGCTGCCAGATCTCGCTTTTGACGAAGATGGTCGGCGCGAGGTAGTCGTTCCAGGCGCCGATGAACCAGAGCACCCCGTGGGCCGCCAGCGCGGGGCCGACCATGTTCAGGATGATCCGGCTGTAGATTTGAAAGTAGTTGCAGCCGTCCAGTTTGGCGGCCTCGATCAGCGAGTCGGGGATGCCGGCCATGTACTGCTTAAGGAAAAAGATCATCAGCACGTTGCCGGTGAGTTTGGGGAGGATAAGGGGCCAGGGGCTCATCAGTATGCCCATGCCGCTGAAGAGCACGAACTGCGGAATCATGATCGCGGGGAAGGGGATCATGATCATCGAGAGCAGGAGCAGGAAGACCACGCCGCGGCCCCGGAACCGTATCTTCGCCAGCGCGAAGGCCGCGGCGACCGAGACGAGCGAGCCGACAAGCACCGGCGGTATCGAGTAGAGGAGCGTGTTCAGGAAGCCCCGCAGCAGGGGGATCTCTTTCCAGATCTGCGCGTAACTGGAAAAGTCCCACACCTTCGGCAGGAGCCCGGAAAGGTAGATGTGCATCTTCGGCTTCATCGAGGTGAAGATCATCCAAATGAACGGATAGAGCATGATCACCGAACCCGCGGCCAGAAACACGAACACGACCGCGTCCGCGGCGCGCTTCGAGGTCTTCATTTTCATTTTTTGGCCTCCCCCCGGCTGTTGAGGTACAGTTGCAGCGCGGTCACCGCGAAGACAATAAGGCTCAGGATCATGGCGATGGCAGAGCCGTAGCCCGCGCGCGAGTTGCGGAAGGTGTGGTCGTACAGGTAGATCACGGTGCTGAAGGTGCTGTTCCCCGGGCCGTTCCCGGTGAAGATAAGCCGGGGCTCCACGTAAATCTGCGCCCCGCCGATAATGCTCGTAACGATCATGTAAAAGGTGACCGGCGCCAGCAGCGGCAGGGTAATAGTGCGAAAGATGCGCAGAGGGCTTGCGCCGTCTATGCGCGCGGCCTCATAGTACGTGCGGGAGATGCCCTGCATACCCGCGATGTACAGGATGACAGAGCCCCCCAGGCCCTTCCACACGCTCATAATGATGATGACCCATTTGGTGTAGTGCGGGTCCGAGAGCCACTTGGGGGGCTGTGCCATGCCGAGCGCCCGGAGGTACGTATTGATGACCCCGCCGTCAGTCATAAAGAGACGCTGAAAGATGAAACTCACCGCCACCACGCTCGTGATCACCGGCGTGTAGTAGATGACGCGGAAGATCGTCTCCCCGGGCGTGTGCCGGTTCATCAACGCCGCGAGGCAGAGGGACAGCACTATGCCTATGGGGATACCGATCATATAGTAGAAGGTGTTGGCCAGGCTCTGCCAGAAGAGCGGGTTCCTGAACATATCGAGATAGTTCTTGAACCCCACCCAGCGGGCCGAGCCTATGGACTGTCCCAGGGGCCAGTTGGTGAAACTGGAGTACAGAGTCATACAAAAGGGAACTATGACAAACAGCAGCATCCCTAAAAGGGGGATTATGACAAAGGCATAGCCCCACAGGTTGTCGGTCCTCTGTATCCTGCTCGAGTGACGCATCGGTTCAGGGCCTTAAGCCCGCTTCGTCCGCGAAGGACTCGTCCAGCAGGGTCTGGGCTTTGGGCGCTATGCTTTTACAGTAGGCCGAGACGCTGACCGGCGGGTTGCCGTTGTTGATCTTCTCGTAGTAGGCCCAGACCCCACCGAGCCCCGGCAGGAAGGCGTCACTGTACCAGAGGCTGTTGAAGGTGTAGGTGGTGGGGATGCGGCGCCCGTTCTGCCCCGAGAGCATATTGACGAAGACCTTGCGGGTCTCGGGGAAGTACACCGGATCGCTTAAGTACTCGCCCTCTGCCATGGCGACGATGTTGGGGACCTGCCCCCCCTGCTTTGCCAGGAAGCGCTGCACCTCCTCGTCCGCGCAGAGGGCGTACGCCAGTTTCGCGGCCAACTCTTTCTGCGTCGACTGGGTCGATACCGCATAGCCCACGGAGTCGACGCGGCCTGCCCACTTGTCCTGGCGCTCCGCGATAGAGAGGCCCTTGTACCGGTCGCTGATGGGCCAGGGGGCGAGGTCGAAGTCGAACCAGGCCTTGCCCGGGTTCACGGCCTCGTCCTTCTCGATAGCCTCGAACGCGCCCACATCCCAGGTGCCGCAGGGGAAGTACGCGACGCGGCCCGCGAGAAACTTGAGGTACCCGGAGGTCTCGTCGGTGGAGGAGCCGGAGCCCCCCTCCTCGACGATCTTCATGAAGCCCTCGTAGCCTTCGATAAAGGCGGGCGAGTCGAAGAGCGCCTTCGTGTGCGAGGCATCGAGGTAGTCGCCGCCCGCGCCCCAGACAAAGGGCTGCAGGCAGAAGTCCTCCCATAGGTGGGTGCCGTACACTTTCGTGCTCCCGGCGGTCGCGGGCAGCGTGGGGTCGTCAAACGTGAGCGCCCTGCACAGCGCCGCGAACTCGCTGAAGGTGTAGACCGGCAGGTTGCCCTGCGCGTCGATTTCCGGCGGGAAGGGGAGTGTGCGGTCCTTTACGAGCGCGTCGATCTGCGCCTTCCGCTTGGCGAGGATGGCCTTGTTCACGGTCATCGACACCGCGGAGAAGTCTTTGGGAAGCGCATAGATGCTGCCCGTGCCCAGCGTGTTCGAGGCCGCGTCGTAGCGGTACAGGTCGAGCGAGTCCTTCCAGACAACGTCGAGCAGCGCGGTGTCGAGCAGCCCGTCCAGCGCCTCGACCTTGCCGGCCCAGACCCTGCGCTTGATATCCGGTATGCCGAGGTAGAACACATCCGGCGCGGTGTTGGCCGTAAGCGCGGCCTCCAGTTCGGGCCAGTACTGGTCCCCCGCCACCTGGAAGTCCACGCTGACATTGTTCTCCTGCTCGAACTTTTTCAGCACCTCGCGGTACATCACCTGTTCGTGCTCCTGCGCGAACACCCCGACCGTGAGCGTGGGCTTCCCGCCCGCGCCCTTCGACTTGTCGCAGCCCCCGAAGGCCGCGATCACCAAAGCCGCCGCACAAAGCAGCCAAAATGCTTTTTTCATTTGTTCCTCCAAATACGTTGCGTGTACGTACACGCTATAAGATATTGTAAACGCGAATTCACGATATGTCAAGAGGCCCCTTGACTCCCCCATGCCTCTTGCGGCATACTCTTCGTATGGAACGGCGCTTTAACTACACCGGTACCTGCGTGCCGGAAGAGCACTATATGGTCGATATATCCCCCAAGATCGCCCAGATCAGGGAGATGGTCGACCAGGGCCTCTACTTCACGATCAACCGGGCGCGGCAGTACGGCAAGACCACAACCTTGTCCGCGCTGCGCCGCGCCCTGGCCGGCGATTATCTCTGCATCGACATCAGTTTCGAGAGCCTGGGGGACAGTGCTTTCGATACCGAGGCAGCCTTCTGTAAAGTGTTTTTACTGCTGATTCAAGAGGCCCTGGAATATTCGCGTACGGCTGTGGAAAAACGCTTTATCAGAAAGTGGTATAACCGCAGAGTAAAAGATTTTAAGGCGTTAAATCGACACATCAGCAAAATGTGTCAAAAGAAAAAAATTGTCCTGATGATCGACGAGGTTGACGCGTCGACCAACTTCCGGGTCTACATCAAATTTTTGGCCATGCTGCGGGACACCTACCTCCAACGGAAAAATGGGAAAGGCGCCGCCTTCCACAGCGTCATTCTGGCCGGGGTATACGACATCAAAAACATCAAACTCAAAATGATAAAAGAGGGAGTCTACACGCCCCACGAGGGCGAGAGCACGGTCTACAACTCACCGTGGAACATCGCCGCGGATTTCAAGGTGGATATGTCCTTCCACCCGGAAGAGATCGCTACCATGCTCGCCGGCTACGAACACGATCACCACACCGGCATGGACATTGCCGCTGTTTCGCGGGAACTCTACCATTGGACGGACGGCTACCCCTTCCTGGTGTCGAAACTCTGCTATCATATTGCCACCGAAAGCCAGCCCATGGGGAACCCCCTTCCCTGGCCGGAAAAGCCCTGGTCGAAGGAGGGCATCTTCCACGCGGTGCGTCTTTTGCTCTGGGAGCAGAACACGCTTTTCGACGACCTGTTCAAAAATATGGAATACTACCCGGACCTCTACGACATGATGTACGGCATCCTTATTCTGGGGGCGCAGCCCCGTTACTCGCCCCACACGCCGGTGCAGAGCAGGGCGCTCATGTTCGCGTTTATCAAACAGGACGGGGAATATGTGGTCATTTCAAACCGGATTTTCGAACTGCTTATGACCACCTACTTCATGTCGAAGGACGAGATGCGCAAAGACCGGCCGCGCCGCAGTTACGTGCTCAGGGAG
>JAISTO010000055.1 GCA_031272575.1 Treponema sp.
GGCTTTGGTTATCTTCATTGTAATCACCTCGATAGAATACCGGTATACTACATTATAGTGTATTTCCCGCCATTTTGCAAGAGGTTTTTTCTGGGGGAGTGAACCCCTTGACACAGGCCGAAAAAAATGCCATTCTATTGAAACAGGAACAGCAAATGGAAAAAATTCCCGTTGGGGTGCTGGGCGCGACCGGTATGGTGGGGCAGCAGTATGTCACGCTGCTGCGCGGGCACCCCTGGTTTGAGGTGCGGTATCTGGCCGCAAGCCCGCGGAGCGCGGGCAAAACTTACGCGGAGGCGGCGGTCGGGCGCTGGAACGCGTCGGGCGGCCCCATGCCGGAGGCGCTGCGGGGCGTCATCGTGTCAGACGCGAACGATGTGGGCGCGGCGCAAAAGGCCGCGGCCGCGGGCGGCTGCGCCTTCGTCTTCTCGGCGCTCGAAATGGACAAGGCGGCGACGGCGGCTCTGGAAGAGGCCTACGCCGCGGCCGGCATTCCGGTCATATCGAACGCGTCGGCCCACCGCTGGGACCCTGACGTACCGGTGCTCGTGCCGGAGGTGAACCCGCAGCACACGGCGGTGATCCCCGCGCAGCAAAAAAACCGCGGCTGGAGCCGGGGCTTTATCACCGTAAAGCCGAACTGCTCGATTCAAAGTTACACTATCCCGCTCTTCGCGCTGCTGCAGGCGGGCTTCGAAGCGCGGCGCGTCATCGTCACGACGATGCAGGCCGTGTCCGGGGCCGGCTACCCGGGGGTCGCGAGCCTCGACGTCATCGATAACATCGTGCCGTACATCGCGGGCGAGGAAGAAAAATCCGAGGAGGAGCCGCTGAAGATCCTCGGCGCGGTAGAAGGGGGCGCGATCGTCAAGGCGAATAACCCCCGCATAAGCGCGGCCTGCAACCGTGTGCCGGTGGTGGACGGGCACACGGCCTGCCTCAGTGTCGAGTTCGGCGGCAAAAAGCCCTCGGTCGACGAGGTCAAGGCGATATGGGCGGCCTTCCGCGCCCTGCCGCAAGAGCTGGGGCTCCCCTCCGCGCCGGAAAAACCCATCGTACTGCGGGAGGAGCCCGACCGGCCCCAGCCCCGCAAAGACCGCCTCTCGGAGCAGGGCATGGCGGTAGTCGTGGGGCGCGTACGGCCCTGTCCGGTCTTCGACCTGCGCTTCGTTGGGCTCTCGCACAACACGGTACGGGGCGCCGCGGGCGGCGGCATCCTCAACGCGGAACTCCTCGTAAAGCAGGGTTATTTAGGCTGCTGAGGCATTCCCCGCATACTCCGCGCGGGCGTACGCGTTATGGTCGTGTATGCTTTCAAAATTTTCCGCCTCCACGGTGAAACGGGGAAAGCGGCCGAGGCTGCGGAGCGCGGCGTACACGTCCCGCACCACATCCTCCACGAACTTCGGGTTGTCGTAGCCGTGCTCGGTGACCCATTTTTCATCCTCGCGCTTCAGGACCGCGTAAACCGGACTCGACGCGGCTTTTTCAATAAGGTCGATAATATCCTCGATCCAGAAAAAAGGCCCCAACTCCAACTCGACCCGCACTATGCCCCGCTGGTTGTGCGCCCCCCGCTCGCTTAGGGCCTTCGAGCAGGGGCAGACGGTCGAGACCGGCGCCGCTATCGACACGGTGAAGCGCGTCCCGCCCTCCCCTACCCGGCCCGCGTAGCAGCACTCGTAACTGAGCATACCCGCAAGCCCTGAGACCGGCGCGCGTTTTTCGATGAAGTAGGGAAAGCGCATCCGGCCGAACGCGGCGGAGGCGGCGAGCGCGTCACGAATCGCGCCGAGCATGTCGAGAAAGCGCGGCATGGAAAGGTCATCCTTATAGCGATGAAAAATCTCGATGAAGCGGCTCATGTGCGTCCCCTTGAAGTGCTGGGGGAGACTCGCAAAAAGGTCTACCCGCGCGGAGGTATGCTGCGTTCCGTTCGCCTTGTCGAGCACCCGCACCGGATAGCGAAGCTGTTTGACCCCCACCTTCGTCAGGGGGATTTCGCGGTCATCTTCGAAACTTTGTACGTCAATCATGGTGATGTTCCGCCGCCTCGACGATCTGGGAGAGGAGCACCGCTGTGGTGACCGCCCCGACGCCCCCCGGTACCGGACTCAGCGCATCCACGAGCGCCGCGGCCGCGGGCCCGTCCACATCCCCCGCGATGCCGCCGCCGCTCCGCACATTGATGCCCGCGTCGAGCACGACCTGGCCGGCGCGCAGGAAGCCGCTGTCCACGAAGCCGGCCCTGCCCAGCGCCGCCACGACGATATCCGCGGCGCGGCAGAGTTCGCGCGGGCGTTCAGTGCGGCTGTGGCAGAGCGTCACCGTCGCGCCGCGGGCCAGGAGGAGCATGGCGAGGGGCCTCCCCACGACCAGGCTTCGCCCAATGATGACCGCATGCTTCCCCTCCAGGGGGATACCGTAGTGATCAAGCAGTTCGACGCAGGCCCTCGCCGTGCAGGGCGCGAAGCAGGCCGGGGCCTGGCCGCCCGCGCCCGCCCCCGCGTAGAGCGCTGCCATGGAGCGCCAGCTAAGGCCGTCCACATCCTTGGCAGGAGCGAGGAGCGCGGCGAGGCGCTCCTCGCTGTAAGCCGGCGGGAGGGGCCGCATGCAGAGCACCCCATGCACCGCGGCGTCCTGGTTCAGCGCCTCAACCCGCGCGAAAAACACCTCCGCATGAGTGCCCTCCGCAAGGCAGGTCTCCCGCACCCGTATGCCCAGCCCCTCGGCCTTTGCGCGGACGCTCCGCGCGTAGGCCCGGTCGTCCGGCCGCTCCCCCACGCTGAGAATCGCGAGAGCGGGCACGACGCCCCGCCGCGCCAGATTCGCTATGCGGGACTCGAGTTTTTCCAAAAGCGCCGCCGCGGCCGGCGCCCCTTTCAACAAGAGAGCACTCATGCCGAAAGGGTAGCACAGAGAGGGGGTGGATAGCAAGGGGGATCGCGGCCCCTATTCCACCTTGAAGCGCGAGACCTCCTTTACGAGCACCTCGATGTTCTTCTTGTTCTGGCTGCTTATCTCGTTCACCTGATTCACCGCGGTGTTGATCTGGTCCGCGCCGGCGGACATTTCGTTCATCCCGTGGGTAATCTCCTGCGTCGCCATTTCGAGATTTTTGCCTTCGGTGATCACCTCCCTGCTGCCCTCCATCATTTCCTCGGAGCCGCCCTTCACCTGCTCGGTCAGTTCGTTCAGCGCGGCGATGGCCTCGAGGATTTGCTTGCTGCCGGTACTCTGCTCTTCCATCGCGCCGCGGATGTTTTCCTCCTGCTCGGATACTATCCTGACCCCGGCGTCGATGGCGCCGAATTTCTCCAGCACCGCCTCGGTCGACTTCGTGATCTTGTCGATAGCGTCCTTTATCTTTTTCAGAACCGCGCTGATCGTTTTCGACTGCTCGCCGGAACTTTCCGCGAGTTTGCGGATCTCGTCCGCTACGACCGCGAAGCCCTTGCCCGCCTCGCCCGCGTGCGCGGCCTCAATCGCGGCGTTCATCGAAAGCAGGTTCGTCTGACTCGCGATGTTTTCCATGACGGCGTTGATTTCGAGTAAACCTTCTGACTCGCGGGCGATTTCCTGAATGTCGGTCACCACTTCCCGCAGTCCGCCGCGCCCGATCTCGGAGGCGTCGGTCAACTCGCGCACATTTTCCGCGTTTCGTACCAGCGTCTGCGTAACCGACTGAATGTTGGCGAGCATCTCTTCAATGGCGGAGGATGATTGACTCACGCTCTCGGCCTGGCGTTCCACATGGCCGTTCAGTTTATCAATGTTGATAGTGATCTGCTCCATCGTCGCGTTGGTTTCGGTAACGCTGGCGCTCTGATTCACCACCCGCGTTTTTATGCTCTGTATGTTCGCGGTGATCTGGTTGATCGCCGAAGCGGTTTCCGTGGTGTTGGCCGAAAGTTCGCTGCCGATATCGAACAGCGCGGCGCTCTGTTGTTTTATCGTGATTACGAGCGCGCGTATCTTTTCGAGGGTCGCGTTGAAGTAACGGGCCAGGTCACCCACTTCATCTTTAGAGGTGACCGGAATCGATTTGGTGAGATCACCTTCACCCTCGGAAATGTCTTTCAATGTTAACGCGACATTGACGATGGGCTTTGCGATGCTGCGGGAGACGAGAGAGATAGTCAGCGCGGAAAGAATGAGTGATGACACGACGACGATGATCGCGAAGAAGATCATGCTGTTGATGCTTTTCAGGGCGACGCTGTTCATGCAGCCCACCATGACGGACCAGGGGACGTTCGTGTCACCGATTTCGAGAGGCGACAGTACCATCATCAGATTCGATTTGAGGGTAGATGAATAGCCGGAAATATAGAGCGATTTGCCGTTTTTGATCGTATCGAGCACCTCGTTCATCTTCTTGCCATAGAGACCGCTGTTCGCCTCGCGCGCGTTCTGCCCCCGGAACGAGGGTATCGTGTACCCGATGATCACGGCGGCGTTCGTGTAGACCCCGACCGCGGCCACATCGCTCAGGCGCTCTTTGTCGTCAATGTACTCCTGCACAAGCGCCTGCGTGGCGGCCGCCTCGACATTTGCCCCGACGAAACCGAGGAAGCTCCCGTCGTCAGTTTTTATCGGTACCTGTATGCTGAAGATCCACATCTCTTTTCCATGCAGACTTTGGTATTTCGGCTCGAACAATGTTTGTTTGTTTTGATCCTGCCGCAGCGCGGTTTCGTAGTCAGCGTACTTTCCGATTTCGATGCGGTTCTCTTCCCGCACAACCCAGGGAATGAACCTGCCCGTTTCGTCGGCGGTGGCCTCGCCCCGGTGCGCGGCGTCACGGTCGAGTATGTCAGGCAGCCAGACGGCATACAGCGCCTTGAGATCTTTTTGCGCATCCATGATTGACGCCATGTTCGTGACAAAGCGCTCGCGGCGGGTATCCGCGGAGATGGCCCGGTAGTCACCCATAATGCAGGCAAGGTCCACAATGTTTTGCAGATAGGTTTCGTAGTGCCGCCGCAAGTCCATGGCGATGCTGTCGCCGAGGCGGTCTATGCTCTTTTTCACCGACGCGATCTGCATACTCCGCGCCTGCGCCACGAGTATGCCTGACACCGCCGCTACGACTATCAACAAGATCATAATGACGATAAGGCTGAGCCGCATTTGTAATTTCATTTTTAAATGACTCCTTTTTTAAATTGACCCCCCCCCCCGTGCAGCAATTACTTTTCGGGTCTCCCTGTTAACACCCGCGGCGAAAAATGGTTACAGGTTTTATTCTATCATCGTGCCGATGCCCTCGTCGGTGAAGAGTTCGAGGAGCAGGACATGGGGGACGCGGCCGTCGATGATGTGCGCTTTCTTGACGCCGCCCGAGAGCGCGAGCGCGCAGCAGTCCAGTTTGGGGATCATGCCGCGGCTCACCACGCCCTGCGCTTTCAGGGCTTCGAGTTCGCCCAGGCGCAGCGCCGTTATGAGCGAGTCCGGGTCCCGGACGTCCCGCAGGAGCCCGGGGACGTCCGTCATGAGGATGAGTTTCTCCGCGCCGATAGCCGCGGCCAGCTTCGCGGCCGCGATGTCCGCGTTCACGTTGAGGGCGCGGCCGTAGTCGTCCCCCAGGCCGAAGGCCGCGGTCGAGATGACGGGGATGGCGCCGCTCTGGATGACGCTGTCCAGGGGCCAGCGCTCCACCGCCTCTATCTCGCCCACGAGCCCCAGGTCCTCGCCGGCCGGCCCCCGCGTCCGGCGGGCCTTGAGGAGCGCGCCGTCCAGCCCGCTGAGGCCCACGGCCCTGCCCCCCGCGGCCTGCAGCATCGCGGTGATGTCCTTGTTCACCTTGCCGCAGAGGGCCATCTGCACGGCCTCCATGGTCTCCTCGTCCGTGCAGCGCAGCCCCGCGACGAAACGGCTCTCCTTGCCCAGTTTCTTGAGCAGGGCCTCGATCTCCGGCCCCCCCCCATGCACGAGCACGGGGCAGATCCCCAGGCAGGAAATGAGGATGAGGTCTTCGACCACCGCCTGCTTCAGTTCCCCGTTGATCATGGCGTTGCCGCCGTATTTGATCACGATCGTCTTGCCGCGGAACTGCTGAATGTACGGCAGCGCGTCAATAAGCGCCCTGGCCCGGTCGCTGTTACTGATGGGTTTCACATCAAATCTCCTTATTATTGAAAATCTCTACAGGGGGGTAGGGAGTAGGGAGTGGCTAGTAGGGAGTGGCTTGCGCTTGGCTCGCAGGCTGCGCCTGCTATCGTCAAGTATTCCGGTAGTCCGCGCAACCTGCAAACGCCGCGCACCCTACTCCCCACTCCCTATTCCCTACTCCCTACCCCCCCTCATGACCGATAATCCCCGTTGATGCGGACGTAATCGTAACTGAGGTCGCAGCCCCAGACCGCGGCTTCGCCGCTGCCCGCGCCGGCCGTGATGTTGATCGCGATCTCGTCGAGCGAGAGGATTTTTTTCGCGGCCGCTTCGTCGAAGGGGACCGGCGCGCCGTTTCGGCATACGAGGACTTCCCCGGCGGCGCTCGCGAAGGCCACGCTCACGGCATCAGGGGCGAAGCCGGCGGCGCCCGCGTAGCCGAGCGCGCAGAGTACGCGGCCCCAGTTCGCGTCCGCGCCGAAGCAGGCGGTCTTCACCAGGCTCGAGGACGCGACCGCGCGGCCCAGGAGGAGCGCATCCGCGCCGCTTGCCGCGCCCTTCACCCGCACGGTGACCAGTTTCGTCGCGCCCTCGCCGTCCCGCGCGGCCTGCTTCACCAGTGTGACGCAGACTTCGATGAGCGCCGCGGTAAACTGCCGCAGTGCCGCGTCCCCGGTATGGAGGCAGGGGTTACCCGCGCGGCCGGAGGCGATCGCGAAGACCGTGTCGTTGGTCGAGGTATCCCCGTCTATCGTGAAGTGATCGAAGGACGCGCGCGCGGCCTCCCGGAGCGCGGCGTCGAGCGCGGGGCTGTCGATGTTGAGGTCCGTGGTGATGAAGCAGAGCATGGTACCGAGGTTCGGGTGAATCATGCCGGAGCCTTTGATCATCGCGCCTATGCGGACCGGCACCCCGTCACACAAAAACTCCACCGCGCAGGTTTTCTTGCGGGTGTCGGTCGTCATGATCGCCTCGAGCGCCGCGTCGTTCCCGGCCGCGTCCGCGGAGAGGGAGGCGGCGAGCGGGCCTACCCCCCGCTCGACCGCCTCTATGGGCAGGGGCACGCCGATAACGCCGGTGGACGCCACCGCCACCCGCTCCGCGGCAAGGCCCAGGCGCTCCGCCGCGCAGCGCGCCATCCGCGCCGCCGCGGCCCGTCCGGCCTCGCCCGTGCACGCGTTCGCGTTCCCCGAGTTGGCGATGATCGCCCGCATAGGCCGCAGCGGGGCTCCTTGCGCAAACGGCAGCGAGTACAGCACACTCGCGGCCTTCACCGCGTTCTTCGTGAAGAGCGCGGCGCTCCCCGTACACTCGTCCGCAGCGATGAGCGCGAGGTCCCGCTTTTGCCGCGAGGCCTTTATCCCGCACCACACCCCACCGGCGCGAAACCCCTTGGGCGCGCACACGCCGCCGTCGATATAGGTCATGTTGTCTCCTAAAACAGCGCCGGCACTGCCTCCAGGCCGGACGTTTCGTCCCAGCCCATGATCACGTTGAGATTCTGCACGGCCTGGCCCGCGGCGCCTTTCACCATGTTGTCGATCGCCGAGGCCGCGATGAGGATAGTCCCCGATTGATCAAGGGTGACGGAAATGTCGCAAAAGTTTGACATTCGTACGCGCCCGGTCGCGGCCGGGACCCCGGCGGGGAGTACGCGGACGAACGGCTCTTTCGCGTAAAATTCCTTATAAAGGTGATGGATAGCCTCGGCGCGCGCGGCGGCCTCCGGGCCGGGGGGGAGACAGGCGCTTCCAGCCGGCCGCGCCTGCCACTCGCGCTTCAGCGGGAGGTAGATCGTGCTGAGTATGCCGCGGTTCATGGGCGCGAGGTGCGGGGTAAAGGTGACCTGCACCGGGCGGCCGGCCATGGCGGCGAAGTTGCGCGCTATTTCCGGGCTGTGCCGGTGGCAGCCGACTTTGTAAGGCGCGAGCGAGTCCGCGCACTCCGGGTAGTGAAAGGCCCGCGCCGGCTCGCGCCCCCCGCCCGTGACCCCGCTCGCGGAGTCCACGATGACGCGGGCGCCTTCGTCCACCAGGCCGCGCGCCAGGGCCGGGAAGGCCCCGAGCGAGGCCCCGGTGGGGTAACAGCCCGGGTTCCCGATGATAACCCTGCCCGCCGCGGCCTGTTCCCATATACGCGCGCGGTTCAGTTCCGGGAGCCCGTAGACCGCGGCCTCCCGCAGCGCGGGCTTTGCCCAGCCCTTGCCGTACCAGGCCTGGTACAGCGCCTCGTCCGTGCCGAAGCGGAAGTCCGCGGACAGGTCGATGAAGGGCGCCCCCCGGCCCACGCAGGCTTCCGCATAAGCCTCGCCCGCGCCCGCAGGCAGCGCCGCGAAGACCGCGTCCGCCTGGGCCGCCGCCTCTTCCGGCTTTACGAGCCGGGCCGTGACCTTCCCCATGAAGTTGGGGTACACATCCTCGATACGAGCGCCCTCGAAACTGACGGAGGCAAGCGCAAGTTCCGTGACCTTCGGGTGCGCCGCAAGGAGCCGCACCAGTTCCGCCCCCGCGTACCCCGTCGCGCCGATGACCCCCGCGATCATCTTTTGCCGATCCTGTATGCCATACAGGTTATGTTAAGGGGAAGGGGGGGATACTGTCAAGCAGCAATTTTACATTTACGCATCAGATTTAAGAAAAAAGTATCGGTCAAATTTAGATCGATAGTCGTTCGGGCTAATAAAACCACCACGAAGGCGCACAAAGGCGCACGAAGGAGGGG
>JAISTO010000057.1 GCA_031272575.1 Treponema sp.
ATCCGGCCGAGCGAACCCTGGCGAGAGCGGCGCCGTAATCACCTAGAGCGCGCGCACATCCGTATGCGGGGGGGAGCCCCCCCCCTGGGGCGCACTGCGTTGCGCCCCACCCCCCCCTCCTAGGGGGCGCTGCCCCCTAAACCCCCCGCCCCCCCCCTGCGGAGAAAAAGTGTCGCTTTCAAGCAGCGTCCTGATGCGCAGAGCCTGCGCGTCACTTTCCGCGGCCGCGGCGATATCCCAGCCCTCCGCGAGGAGCGCCGTAAACTCCTCCCGCATATAGTTAATGTTCCCGAAAAAACTCCGGGCGGGCTCGCAGCCCGCGCTCAGCCGCAGCGCCCCCTCCCGCGCGGGCCCCTTCATCCCCATGAACGACACCCGCCTGGGCCGCTCCGCCGCCAGACTCGGCAGGTTGAGCAGCAGCCGCTGCGGGGCCGGCACCTCTTTTTCCCGGCGCGCCTGCGCGTAGGCCTTTTTGTAATCCCGCTCGATTAAGTCCTGCGCGTTATCCAGCCGCTCACGGTCGAAGAAAAACACGACGCCCTGGGGGGGGAGGTAGTCGAGTAGGGAGTAGGGAGTAGGGAGTGGGGAGTGGGGGCGTGATGCGGGGGCTTTGAGAGGGGGCATAGGCGGCGCTTGGTGCCTGTTGGGACTTGGGACTTGGGACTTGGGACTTGGGGCGCGGGGAGCGGGCGCGGTCTTTTCATCACGCGCTTCACTACCGTCCACCGTCCACCGTCCACCATCCACGCCCCCAAACGCCAGCGGGAAGAATAACTCCTCGCCTGGCATACTTTTCCTGTTTATCAAACTTTCGAGTACCCTCCCTCCCCCCTCGGAGAATTCGTCGCAGTGCGCAAGCGTCTCTGAGAGCGCGTCGATGCGGTCGTCGGTCCAGACCACTTCCTTCATGGGGTAGATAGTAATCTCGTCAACTTTTTCCTGACTGATCTGATTGAGCGGATCGAAGGTCCTGATTGACTCGATGCGGTCGAAGTCGAGGAGGACGCGGCAGGCGAGGCCCCCTCCGCCTGCCTGCAGCAGATCGCAGACCTCCCCTCGCAGGGTGAACTCGCCCGGGGCCTGCACCCGCGGCACACGGAGGTAGCCCGCCAGGACAAGTTTTTCCGAAAGGGCCTGCGGGTCGCAGGCGTCCCCCGTCCTGAGGGTCGTGAGCAGGCTATCGAAATACGCGGGCGGGGGGAGCGTTCCCAGGAAGGCGCACTCGCAGGCGATGAAGAGGCGGGGGGGGCCCTTCGCGCGCTCCGCGCCCCCCCGGAGCAGGGCCGCGAGGCAGGCGGCGCGCTCCCCAAAGACGGCCGCGTTGGGGGCCGCCTCGCGGTAGGGGATAGTCCCCCACCAGGGGAAGACCGTTACCGCCAGGCCCGCGGCCGCCGCGTCGCAGGCGAGGCGGGCGGCCTCTGCCTCGGTAGGCGTCACCGCCAGGAAGGGCCCGGCCGCGCCGCCCGCGCCGCCAGGCGCGGTCTCCCCGGCAAAGCGCGCCAGGAGCAGGCCCGCAAAGGCCCCCTCACAGGCCTCGATTTCCAGCGGAAAGCGCCCGTCCCCGAACGCGCGGCACAGTTCCTGCACACGGGTCGAAGCGCCGAGTTTTTCTTGCAGCGCCGCAATGGATAGAGTATGCATCGCGATGTGGTACCCAGTATAGCGGAAAAGGCACGGGGCGGCAAGTGGGCCCTTGACTTTTTCTTCGCGAGTCGCTTATACTGACTTATACTGAGCGCTAAAAATGCGTCCAGATTCCGCGGTCGAGCCGCGGAATGACAAAAAGGAGTTTTTTGGCTATGGGTACCCTGTTTACTAATCGCCATGCGCCCGCGTCATCCTCAGACGCGAAGAGCCGCGTTTATCTCCAAAATCTCCTCTCCGGGGCGTACGACTCAGTCGCTGCCCCCCCCCCCGCAGCGTAATTTTCTGTACCTTCGTAACATTTCTTTCTTTCCTCGAAATCGGCCGTGCGGTATGCGGCAGGGGGCGGAGTCTCTCTGTATGTGCCGCTATGGGGGGCTCTCGGGGAACGAACACGGGGCATTTGCAGCCCGTAAGTATTGGTATCTCTCCGCCTTGTGCGGATGTGTATACACCCATCCTTGTGGGTGGGAACATTTTAGACAGCGTGGAAAGACACGCAAGGAGGATTTTTTCATGAATAGCATGAAAAAACACATTTCTTTTTTGAAGGCTGCCAAGGGCAGCCCTGCCCTTGGCAGCCCTGCCAGGGGCAGATGGGTGCTCATTAGTTTTTGCATCCTGGCCGCAATTGCAAGCATCAGCGGTTGTGCGACCACCGCCGATGTTGCTTTTGCTTCCGTCCCGCCGCCTGGGGGCGGACTCAAGTATGCGGCGATCACCGCAAACGCACTCGGGGGCTCTGTGCTTCAGCGCTTTTACGCGCAGTATCCGCGCGACCAGTACCAGGTTGTCGCCTGCGAAAAAGTAAGCAAAGGATACCTGCCTTTTTTGGCAACTTTCGGCGGCATGTTGTTGGGTGGACTCATAACAGTAGCGCCAGCATTCAATGCTTATTCCTATGACGCTGGTGGGGTATTGACGCTTTTTGGAATAGGTGCGATACCCGGCGCGGTAACAGGCAACTTGTTGGGAACATTCTTCAAAGACCAGTATATCGTCACCTATGTTGAAAAGGCGGCGAACAGCGGTTCTGGAGTGAGTTTCAACCTGCAATAAGCAGCACTGTCTCCCCCCCCGCAAGCCGTGTCTGCCATTGGCGGCGCAACGCTCGATACGCGGAGTGACAATGGCGGTAACGCCGCCGGGAATATGCACCGGCTCAATAGCCTCGAGATGAGTACCGCACGGTTGGTCTGTCATACAGTGATAGAGCAATTGCTTTTTGTCAGTCACGCGGCGCCGCGGCCCTTGACAGGCGGTCGCAGATCGCCAGGCCAAGCCCGACGGGGGGGGGGGCTGCCGCAAAGATTACGCGGAGGGGGAGACGTTCCATTACGTGAAGGGTCTCGAAGAGGCGGCAGGCTGCCTCGGCGCAGTCGCCTGTTTCCGAGAGCGCCCAGGCAGGGGCTGCCTGGGGGGACGCGGCGTTGGGGAAACGCTGCCGCCATAACGCGAGCGCCGCGCCGGAAAAAAACAGATAGCCCTCGCCGGGGGCAGGGGCGCGGGACGCGAGTTCGTCTTCCGGCAAAAGCGCCAGCGGCAGGGAGGGGGCGTAGTGGCTGTTCAGGAGGCCGGGGGAAGCCGCGCCCCTCTCCCCCCCCCCTGCCGCGGGCGCGGGGGCGATCGGGCCTATGGCATCCTCGATGGCCTCGAGCGGAACTCCGCCCGGCCTGAGGAGGCGCGCCCCGGTTCCTGAAAGGTCCACCACCGTAGACTCGAGGCCGACAGAGGGAGCGCCCCCGTCGAGGATCAGGCCGGCGGAATCTCCGAGTTGGGCATACACGTGCTCCGCGCGGGTTGGGGACAGTTTCCCGAAACGGTTCGCGCTTGGGGCAGCGACGGCCCCGGTGGACCAGCGGATCAGTTTCTGCGCGGCGGGGTGGGAGGGAAACCGGATCGCGGCGGTACCGAGGCCCGCGGTGGCAAGGTCAGGCACTTCAGGACGCTTGGGGAGCACAATGCTGAGGGGGCCGGGCCAGAAGCGCTCCGCAAGTATGCCGAGGCTGCGCGCGGCCCAGGCGCTCAGCGCGTCAAGTGCCGCGACGCGGGCGAGCGCGCCGTACTCCGCAATATGAATGATCAGCGGGTCGAAGCGGGGCCTTCCCTTCGCGGCAAACACCGCGGCCAGGGCCTTTACGTTGAAGGCGTCGGCGCCGAGGCCGTACACGGTCTCGGTGGGGAAGGCGGCGAGATGCCCCTCGGCGAGCGCCCGCGCCGCCTTGCGGATATTGGCGTCCGTACAGGGGAGTATGGGCGTTACAGCCACAGGTAGACCCTATGCAGGGGCGAGCAGGTCCGCCAGGTGCCGATGCAGAGGAGAGCGAAGCCCGCCGCCATGACATACCAGTTGTCCGCGTCCAGCAGGAGCCGCCTGCCCAGGAGGGCCAGGATTACGCCGCCTCCGGCATGCAGGAAAAGTTTTTCCGCGCGGTTGTGCGCGGCCGCGAAAAAACTGGCCGCCGCGGCGAGGCTGAGCGCGGCCTCTATCACAAAAAACATGCCGCCGTTCCCGACGAGCGCGGCGATGCTCGTGTTCCAGAAGAGCGCGTTGACCGGGCAGCCGAGGCCCGCGAGCGCGGCGGCCGCGAGCACCAGCAGGACCGCGCGCTGCTGCTTCTGCGCGTCCAGCCCCGCCGCGTAAACGCCCGCGGCAAAAAAGGAAAAGATGCCGAGGCTGCGGCCGAAGACGAGCGCGCGCGACGCAATATCGAGACTGATGTTGGGGAGCATGTAGATTTCTCTCAGCGGGTAGATGCAGCGGAACATCTCGAACGAAAAAGAAATGGCAAAGAGCGTGAGAAAGATTATTTCGGGCGAGCGGTTTTTTTCAAAATAGTGACGGATCAGAATGAGCGCGGTGAACGCGTATACACAGGACGCAAGAATAGCCGCGAAGGGCGCATAGGGGGAAACCGCGAAGATGCCCGCCCAAAACGCGCCCGTCGGGCGGATGCCTTCCGCTTTTGCGAGCGCGGCGGGAAACGCGGCGGCAGCGGTGAATGCCGCCGCCAGCGCGCCAGGCAGCGCCAGCACGGCCAGGACTATGCAGAGCCTGAAAACACCATCTCGTTCCGAAATCGTCATACAATCAGCATACAAAAAAGAAATGAAAGATTCAAGGCGCGTTAAAAATTTCCGATATTAAAAAAAGGGGGAAAGGCATGATGATGATAAAATCTGCGAGGCGGCTCTGCCTCGGTATCGCTTTTTTAATCTGCGCCCCGCGTATCAGGGCCGGAGACACCGCATCTTTCGTGGACCTTGGGTTTTCTCCGGACGGCGGCATCTATATGTTCGCGCAGTACGGAGTGCTGTCGGAAAGTTTGAAACCCTGGGCAGACCTGTATGCGGTCAACGTCCAGTCGAATAGTTTTGTGTCCAACGGCACGATCTCGTATGTACACAACAGGCCCCTCAGTTTCGGCACCGACGGGTCGGGCGCGCTCTACCGGGTAATCGCGCAGGGGGCCTCGCTCGCGTCCCGCTGCGGGGTGACGTTTCTCAATCCGGGGAAGCCGCAGTATCTGGCGTTCGAGGGCGCGCCGCTGGAAAGCGGGGGCATCGATTTCCGCGACTTTGAAACCGGCTCCTCGTACCACGCCGCGCTTCGGGCCTCGTACGAAGGTACCGGTGTGCAGTTGAAGTCGTCGTTTTCGATCACGCTGGAACAGACCGCCAAAAACGGCACGCGGCGGACCTACACGGTGGGCAGCCCCGGCCTGAAGCGGCCGCTCGTCCGGGATTACCGCATCCGCAGGGTCGTCACCTCGGAGTCAGGCGCCTCGATGGTCTTCATAATCGAAATGACAAAACTGAACGGCTCCGGCGTGGATATACGCTACATGGTGGAAACGCTGCGGCTCTAACGAAAAAAAAACAAAATTTTTTCAAAAAAATCGGCGAATGTGTCAATTTTCTGTACGCCCGTGCCTTATATGGGCGGAGGAAAAAAATGATGACACGAATATCTGTTCTCATGTGCCGCCTCTTTTTGGGAGGGGCGGCGGCTTTCTTTTTGGTTTCATGTTCCTGCTCCGCGGAGCCGGTCATGGATTCCATCCTGGGAATGTCGCAGGAGGCGCCGGTCTTTCTTGACTACAAGGCTGTCTCGCGGCAAGAGGTGCAGTTCCGCTTTTCGCGGCCGGTAAGCGTCTCGTCCCTCTGTTTCGATCCGCCCCAGGAAGCGGACTATGCGGCAGAGGGAGATGGCCTTGTGCGGGTCTTTTTTACCGAAGCCCCGCAGGCAGGCGAAAAATTGCTGGCGGACCTGCTCGTAGAAGACGCGGCGAAAAACACGCTGAACGTCCTTATCCCGTTCAGATCCCGCAACGACGATATGCCCGCCCTCGTTATCAACGAACTGCGTACCGAGTACTCGAGCCCAAAAACCGAGTTCATCGAACTGTTCGTGAGCGGCGCGGGCAAAAACGGCGTGAGCAATCTGGGCGCGCTGCGGGTTTTCATTGCGGGGATCAGCGCTGAAGTCCCCGTCTACGAGTTCCCGCCGGTCGAGGTACAGACGGGCGAGTATGTGGTCCTGCACCTGCGGAGCATCGCAAAAGAGGCCGACCTGCTAAAAGATGAAACCGGCGCTAACCTCGCGCTTTCGGGCGGCACGGACGCGCTTTCGACCGCGCGGGACTTCTGGGTACCCTCGACGAGCAAATTGCTGCACAAAACCGATGCCGTCTGGATTATGGATCAGGATGACAGGATACTCGATGCGGTGCTGCTCAGCGAGACCGGAGGGGACACCTGGCCGAAGCAGGTCTTTATTGACGCGGCAAAACGCATCGCGCAGGAGGAGGCCTGGCTCTCGAAGAACAAGAGCCCCGTGGCCCTGCCGAGCCCCGAGGATGCGGTGATTACCGGCGCAATAAAGACCGCCCTTACGCGGAGCGTTTCCCGGCTGCCGGATACGCGCGGTGTCACGCAGAACACGCACTCGAGCAGCGACTGGATCATCGCGGGACCGCTGAACACCAAGACCCCGGGAGCCACCCCCGGCGCGCCGAACAGCACCAACGTCTATGTGCCGTAGCGCGACAGGCTGCCGGGCAGGTTGAACCTCGCGGACAGTTCCCTTATGTGACAGCCGATAAAGAGCGCGCAGTAAACGGAAAGCAGCACTCCTGTCGTTATGCCGAAGGGGAGCAGGAAGGAAGTTCCATGCGCGTCCGCAACCGTGCCGAAGGCAAAGCCGAAAAACGCGCTGACCAGTGACACCATGATGATGCAGCCCGCGATCACCCAGGCCCGCGTCGAAACCCCCGCCTGCTCCCGGGCCTTCTCTTCCTGGCCGGCGGGCGCGGGGAGGCTTGCCATAACGCGGTCTGCCAGGCCGGGCGCCGGCGGGAAAAACTCCACGCCCAGAGCGCTGCAGGCGTCGGCAAGGATGCCCGCCTCTTTCGCGCAACGGGGGCACCAGAGCAGGTGCAGCCAAAGCCGCGCCCGCTGCGTGAGAGGGAAGGGGTCTTCCCCGAGCGAGTCCATCAATATATCCATAGCTTCGTTACACTGCATACACACTCCTTTTTATTCGATGTCAGCGAAAGCAGCCAGTTTTTCCCGCAGCGCCTTTTTCGCACGAAACACGTGCGATTTAATCGTGCCCACAGGAAAGCCCGTAATCTCTTCTATTTCTCTGAATGACCGGTCGTAAAAAAAGAAGAGGTCAAGACAGATCCGATACCGTTCCGGCAGCCCGTCAATCGCCTCGAGCACCGCGGCGCGGGCCGCGTTTCGTATCACCGTACGCTCGGGCGTGTCGCCGGGCGGGGCGGGTGCATCCTCTGCCAGACTGCGGTACTCGCGGCGGCGCTCCACCCCGTTGACCGCGGTGTTGTAGGCAATGCGGTAGAGCCAGGTGGAAAAACGGGCGCGTCCCTCGAACCGCGAAAGGTTGTTGTAGACCTTCAGGAAGACTTCCTGGCTGTAGTCGAGCGCGTCCTCGCGGTTGCGAAAAAAACTGAGGCCCATGCCGAAGACAGCCCGTTCGTAGCGAGCAACCAGCAGCCGAAACAGTTCTTTTTCCCCGCCGATGATCTGGGCGATGATCAGGAGTTCATCGCCGTTTTCATCGCCCATCTGAGCCCTTTATGCAGCCGCGCCGCAGCAGGTAAAAGCCCAGCAGCCCCACGCCCATCGCCAGGGGAATAAGGCCGCCGAGCAGCCCGAAACTTGCCCCCAGGCATATCGCCAGAAAGACCGTCAGCGTAACCCCGACGCTCGACAGCAGAAGCCCGGCAAGCAGCGCGAAAACCATCACATTAAATGACGGCTTTTGATACTGCCCCGCTTTTATCAGCAGGACCCGCCTTTTATGATTCCACAGGAAATAAAAGAATACGACCGCACAGCCCATCACGATTCCCACAATGGGGATAATCGCGATGAGCACCTGCGCGGCAGAGGATGTCGTCTGAGGCATCGATTACTCCTTTCGGGTTCGGGGGACGGAACTTCCGCCGCGCTGCCCGAACCCGAATTGAGTATACCGCATACCCCTGCCCCGCGTCCAGCGCCTGTCAAACTTCGAAATGTTTAGACACGGACAAACAGGAAAAGTTGCAAAAAAGAGTAATTTCTCTAATCGAGCACACGGCGCGCGTAGTAGAAGCGCTGGAAGAAGTACTCGTTCTGATAGTTGCCGTCCGCCCGCTTGCCCAGTTCGCTCACCACGATGCCGGGGCTTGCCGAGTTTCCCTTTATGGTTGCGGACTGCGTGGCGATGGACACCGCGTGAATGACCCAGGAACCGCGAAGTTCCCCGGAGTCGCTCTTTTTGTAGAGGATAGCCACATGGTCAATTTTTGAGCCCCCCTTGGTCGAGGTGAAAACGAGAAGGTCCCCGGGCTGCGCGTCCTTGAAGTCGATTTTCGTGCCCACGCTGGCGTAACCGGAACTGGAACTGGGCAGGGACATCTGCGTGGCATTTCCATACACATACCGGACGAAGCCTGAGCAGTCGAAAGAGTTCGGCATATTCGGCGGGCTTTCGTACTTTGCCGCGCCGATGTATTTTTCGGCCTCCGTAAGGACGGCCTGCCGCAGGCCGCCGGCCGCTGCGCTGGCCCCGCCCTGCGCCGCGGCCTGCGCCTCTTCCTGCGCCAGCCGGACCTTTTCCGCTTCGGTTATGGCCTTGAGCATGGCCGCCGCGTCCGCGAGACGGCGCGCTTCCTCTTCTGCGGCGAGCCGTTCCGCCTCCGCTGCCGCGCGCTGCTCCTCCGCCGCGCGCGCGGCCTCCGCCTCGGCCTCGGCCTTGCGCTGCGCCTCGAGGTCTGCCGCGGTCTGCCGCGATGCGGCATTGCCGGATGCGGACGCCTGCCCCCTGTCGGAATCCTGCCGCGAGTCTCTGCCGCCGCGGTTGTCGCCGTCACGGTTGTCCCGCTCCCGCTTGTTCGTGTTATCCTTGTCGGACAGATCCTTGCCTATGGCTCCCACGCTGTAGATCGGGTCCCGTTCCCGGCGGCCGCCGCGTTGGCTGCGTTCTTTCAGGGTGCTGTAGTAAGCGGCCGGGGTGCGGTTCCGCCCCCTGCCCGCGGTAATGAGCACCTTGATGTCGTAAACGCCCGACGCGGATTTTTCCACCGTGACCTTTTGCTGCGCCTTGGGGCGGAGACTCCTGCCGCCGAGTATGTCGCTGCCCCAGGACCTGCTTTCCACCGGCGCGAGGTACAACTCGTCGAAGGTTTCCCCGCTGTCGTTGGAGATCGTGAAAGTGACCCGTTCCTGCGCCGCGAGCACAGCGCCGCCGCTGAGCGCGCACAGACAGGCACAAAGAAGTACATACTTTTTCATAATTCCTCCATAATAACTATTTATTCCATTATAGTATTTTTATCTTGAAAGGTAAAGTGGTGCGGAACAAAAAAACAGATAATCATTCCTGGAGGAAGATGTCCGAATAACGAAATTTCGGATTAGGGAAACTTCGCGCGCTCTCTGTATTTCTGTTCCGCACCGATAAAAACACACCGATAAAAACCGGTGGCGCAGGGAACCGCAAACCGTGCAACGCGATTCCATGCACCATCGATCATACCATAATGGTAAATGAATTATACATGAAAAAAAGAGCGGCAGGAATCAGGATTTACCCTGAAATTGCGGAAAATGCCGGTACTTTACCCGTCATTTGTGGGGGTATATTTCGGGTAGGGGTCCTATCGCCTCGTGAAAAAGGTCCGCGCCACCGGGTCCTCCGGCGCGAGATCCAGCACTATGCGGAAAAAGGCCGCGGCCTCGTCCGTGTTTCCCCGGCGAAGCGCGAGTATACCCAGGTTCGAGATCGTCTTGACATCCTCAGGCTCCGCGGCGAGCGCCCGCTCGAGGGCGCGGCGGGCGCCGTCCAGATCGCCGGTTTCCATTAAGCAGATCGCGAGTTCGTTCTGCGCGTCAGGGCTGTTACAGCCGAGTTCCAGGGCCTTGCGGAACGCTGCCGCGCCGTCGGCCCAGCGGCCGAGGCGGCGCAGCGCCCACCCGAGGACGAACCAGCCGTTCCAGACCTCCGGCCGCTTCTCGATAAAGGCGCGCACCTGCTCCAGCGCCTCGGCAGGCTGCCCCTGGCGCACCAACTCGTAAGCGCCCGTCAAACTGAGGTCCCCCAGGCCGCGGCGGTCGATCTCTTTGATAAGGGCCTCGGCCTTGCGCAGTTTTTCTTCGTCTCCCTCTTCCGCCAGGGGCACATAGCGGGCAAGGCAGTCCCGCGCGCGGGAAAAATCCCCCTGCTTAAGGAAAAACCAGGCCCCGTTGAAGAGCGCGAGGGGGAAGGGCGGCTCGAGCGCCAGGGCAGCCTCCCAGGCCGCGGCCGCGGCCGCAACCGCGGCAGCTGCGGCCTCGTCCGCCGCCTGAGCCGCGCCCTCCCCTCCCCCGCCGGCGCGGCCTTCCAGGGCGCCGGCTTTTTCTTCCAGGACCACCGCCTTGTTCAGGAGCACCCCGCCGTCCCCCGGGAAGAGCCCCTCCAGGCCCTCCAGCACCTCGAGCGCCAGCGCGAAATCCCCGTTCCGGGCCTTCAGCACCGCGGCCTCGAGGAACTCCGCGTAAATGCCGGGCCGCAGCGCCCGCACATAGCCGCGGTAGAAATCGAGCCACTCAGGGGTGACATCCGCAAAGCCCTCGCACCAGGGGCCGTCTGCCGCGGCGCCCCGGCCGAGCGCCGCGAGGGTGCGGAGCATGCCGGCGAGGACCATCTCCTCGGTCAGAAACTCCGCGTTGAACGTTTCGGTACCCTCGGGGAGTTCTATGGGGATACGGAGCCCCTCGAGGGAGGCGGCGTCGAGCGAGACGGAGGCGGCCGGGGGGGCGCTCTCCCGCAGCGCGGCGGAGAGGCCATGGATAAGCGAATCCGGCGCCTCGATGAAGAGGAGGCGGGCGCAGGCGGGGTCTGTCATAACCGCATGGGGCCCCCCTCCCCCCCGGCCCAGCCCTCTGAACCGGGCCTCGCCTCGAGGCGGGTCTGATTCAGGTAAGCGCTGAGGCGCATCTTGTATCCCATGGGCAGTGCATTTTCGTCAAACATAATCGTAACCGCGGCCAAACCTTTGCGCCCCTCGACGCTTTCCGAATGGACGCACTTTCCTTTCAAGAGAAAACTTTCGCGGGGGTCCTCAAAATCGAGGCGCAGGTCCGTATCCCGCTCGACCAGAAACTTCGCGACCCCCATCAGTATAACCTTTGCGCCGGAAAAAGCCAACTCCCGCAGTATGCAGCGGCGCGGCACCCCCTCGATAAAGACCGCGCTCTCCTTCGCAAGGAGGCTCATGCGGCGGCACAGCTCCGCCTGCACGGGAACGCGCTCGTCCTTGCGCTTCACCGCGGTGACATTGGCCTCGAGGAGCCGCCCGACTATCTCGATGAGGTCGTCCGGCGGCCGCTGGGTGAACTGCAGGTGGAAGAGCGCCACATCAGATGCGCCCTCGCAGGGGGTGTAGCCCAGCGCCTTTGACGCGATGAAAAACGTGACCGGATTTGCCGCGTCGGCGCCGCGAAAACTGAGGCGCAGACTTACGAGCTGATTCACCTGCTCCAGTTTCGCCAGTATGCCGCTCTTTATGCTGCAGGCCGCCTTCGCGCCCTCGAACGAGACCGCGTAGAGTACGCAGGGCCAGAAATCCCCCACGCACTTCAACTGCACCTCCTGCGGCACGAGCCCGAGCGCGGCATTTATCTCTTTGTTGAAGGTCACCTCGATCGTCCTGAAGCGCTCGTAATACTCCGCAATCCGCTGGCTCGTCAATGTACTCATCGTATCAGCCCTCTTGTCTCAAGCCCCCCGTCTCTGCTATAATCGGCCCATGTACAATAAACTCACCGACGAACTCGCAGTGGCCGGCTTCAACGCGGCGCGCGCGCTGGGGGAACAGCATCCGGAACGGATCAACCGGCTCTTCCTGCGGGAAGACCGTTTCAACCACTTCAAAAAGGTCTGCAGGAACCTTGCCGAAAGGAAACGGCCCTACAAACTCTGCGACAGCGAGGAACTCGAAAAAATAAGCAAGACCGCCCACCACCAGGGCGTCGTGGCGATGATCAAGGTACCGGTGCTCGAGCCCCTTAGCCCTGAAGACCTCGCCGCCTGGGCCGCGAAGGGCTCTGTCGGCATCATCCTGCACTCGATAGGCAATGATCACAACCTCGGCGCGATCGTGCGGGCCGCGTCGTTTTTCGACACGCCCCTGGTCGTCATTGCGGGACGGGACGCCCAGGCCCCGCTCAGCACCGCGGCCTACCGCGTCGCCGAGGGGGGCATGGAACAGGTCAGCGTAAAGACGGTGCGCAACTGCGCCGCCTTCCTGCGTGACGCCTCGCGCCGCCTGGTCACCCTGGGGACGGACGCCCGGGCGCGGCTTCGCATCCGCGACATTCCCGCGCTCGTGGCGGCCAGGCAGGGAGACGGCCCCCGGCCCGGCATCGCGCTCGTGCTCGGCAACGAAGAAGAAGGGCTGCCGCAGGATGTCAAGGACGCGTGCGCGCATCTTGTCCGTATACCGGGTACCGGCGTCCCCGACAGCCTGAATGTGTCACAGGCCGCGGCGCTGTTTCTGCACGAACTCTACGAGTTGTAGTAGCCTTCCGCGACGCGTTTCGCCTTTTCGCGGACCAGGGCGGCCAGTTTTTTCAGATCAGGGGGATAGTGCAGCACCGCGTCCGGCTTATCCTGCTCTGCCATGGAAGCATCGGCCTTGCCTGCCTTGATCAGGATGATGTAGGGTTTGCCGAAGCTCTTTTCCTCGCGGATAGCCGCCACACTGATGCCTTCCAGCGCCGCGTCAAGGATGATAAACCCGGGCCGGTACAGCCCGAGCAACTTGCCCGCGTTGAAACTCGTACTCGCCACGACGATCTTTTGGCCGGGGAACTCGTCCCGCAGAGCCGCCGCGATCTTCTCCGACTGCGCCTTGCTGTCCGACGCGATCAGCACTGTCTGCCAATCCGAGCACTCGGTTACGATTCTGAGCGCGTCGATTGACTCGCCCATGCCCCGTTTCTCAAGGAATACGAGCAAATCGCTCGCGTACACCCGATACTGCCCGCCCGGCGTCGTAAACGCCTTCAGGAAGCCGCTCCTGATCCAGTTTATCACCGTTTGATTCACCACACCGCAAATACTCGAGACTTCCAGTGCCGAGAAAATGCGTATTCGCCGTCCATTCTTCGCTGTGTCCGCGCTTTTTTTTACGTCAGGGACGTTTGATTGTGCGCTGACAACACTTTTCTTTGCCATTAACTGCCTGCCTTTCCATTCTATATGACATAAGCAGATCATACCGATCTGCCACCCCTTTCTTACCCAAAGGCGCTTCTGAAACACCGTTTCAGAAGCGCTCGATTAAAGCGGGGGAAAAACCCTCCGCCTTAAGCCTGTTCCGCGCCACGGATGGATCCCCGGTGCGCTCCCCGCCGGCAAGCGGGAAGGTTTTTTGCAAAAAGCGCTCGAACAGCGCGGCCTCCGCAACCTCGTCCAGCACTTTTTCCAGCGCCGCCGCCGCCGTCCGCTTGTCGAGACCGCGCGCCCGCAGCGCCGCCTCGAGGGTGCGAGGCGTTTCCGCCCGGCCGGCCCGCCGCGCGAGGCGGGCGCCAAGCCAGAGCCTGCCGAAGCGCTCGTCGTCTATGACGCCGCTTGCTTCAAGCGCGTCCAGCGCGGCCCGCACCGCCCCGGCGGCGATGCCGCGGCGCTCCAGTTTGAAGGCCAGCCCCTGCTTCGTTTGCTCCGCCCGGGCGATAAGGTCAAGCGCCTTCGCCTCGGCCGCGGCTTGCAGCTGCGAAAAATTCGCGTCATCATTTTCGTTCATACGCCGCGCGGTCTTATGTTAAAGATAACACTTTTCTGCCATCTTTGTTACATTTTTCGCATTTTCTTCAAAAAAAAAGAGAAAAACGCCGCATTAGCCTGGCGTTAGCGTGCGCATTAGCGTGCGCATTAGCGCTTCGAGAACTGGAAGCGTCTGCGGGCGCCGCGCTGGCCGTACTTTTTGCGCTCGACCATGCGGGAATCGCGCGTCAGATAGCCCGCGTTCCGCAGACTCGCGTAGTTCGACTCGTCCGCCTTGCAGAGCGCCCGCGCAATGCCATGCCTGCACGCCCCCGCCTGCCCGTGGAGACCCCCGCCGTACACGTTGATCACCACATCGTACCTGCCCTCGTTCGCGGTTGCCGCGAGGGGCTGCTTCACCACAAGAATATGCTCTTCCTGCGGGAAATACCTGGACACATCGCGGCCATTCACCGTGATAGTGCCATTACCGTTGCGGAGGTACACGCGCGCGACGGAGGTCTTCCGCCGGCCCGTTCCTATGCCAAGATTGATATTCACTTTACCCACCTCGTTAAAGTTCCAGCGCCTGGGGGTTCTGCGCCGCATGCGGGTGCGTGTCCCCGGCATAAATTTTGACATTTTTGAGCAATTTTCTGCCCAAAGGCCCCTTGGGAAGCATACCCTTTACCGCCGCCTCCATAGGCCCGGCCGGGTGCCTCGCCGCCATTGCCGCGAAGGGGATAGTCTTAAGGCCGCCCGGATAGCCTGAGTGCCGGTAGTAGACCTTCTGCTCCCGCTTGCGGCCCGTCAGCGCGGCCTTTTCCGCGTTGATGATAACCACGAAGTCCCCCATCTCCTGATGGGGCGCAAAAGACGCCTTTTCCTTGCCCCGCACGATGGACGCGGCCTTTGCCGCTATCCTGCCGAGGCTCTTGCCTTCCGCATTGATAAGAAACCACTTCCGCTCTATGGCGGCAGGCTTCAAGAAAACCGTGTTCATGTTCTCCTCGTTTGTCAATTAATGTGACAGTATATCATGCTATATTGCAAAAATTTTGTCAAGTGGGGTGGGTGTGGGGGGTATGCAGGGCAACAGCATTTACTTTTCTGATCTCAAAAAACAGCGGAATTTACGCATTTTTAACCGCAAAGTCGCATAAGTCGCATAAGGATTTTATGTTCAAAGCCTCTTTTCTCCTTCCTTTGTGCGCCTTATTCGCCTTTGCGGTTTATTTTTTCTTAAATTCTTGGTGATTTAGAGAAGTTTCCAGAATGGAAAAAGTAAATGCTGTTGCCCTGCCCTTACTCCTTCTCCCCTTGACAAATCCCCCAAAAATGCTATACTCGTTCTGCTGGTTACTTCAAAAGTCATTTCAAATCATTTCTTAAGGAGGAAGACTATGAAAAAGATTTTGTGCGTACTGTTGTTGAGCGCGCTGGCAATGGGGCTGGCGGCGCAGGCGGCAGCGCCGGCGGCAGCGCCGTTTGATGCGGCTATTGGGGCCGCTGTGCGGGATGTCGCGGCGAAGGTTCCTGAAGGCGCGGCGCTGGCGATTCCCGAGTTCGAGGTAGCCAAAGACGCGCGGATCGATGAGCAGGCGCGGCGCAGGCTCAAAGACTACTTTGTCACGGAACTGAGCGCGGCTCTGGTCAACATGGGGACTTTCAAGGTGCTGGAGCGGCAGAAAATCAATCTGCTCACCGACTCGCTCGTGTTTGACGCGTCCGGGCTCGTGTCGAATGAGTCCGCGCAGCGCATTGGGCAGTCCCTGGGGGTGGCGTACCTTGTTGCGGGTTCGCTCAAGGGGCAGGGGGACGACTACCGGCTCTCGGTCGAGGTGGTGGAGGTAGCGGCCGCGCAGAAGTCAGCGCCGTTTTCGCAGGCTATCCCCCGCTCGGAACTGAACCGGTTTTTTGCGCAGACCGCGTGGAGCGTTCAGGGGGGAGCGCGGCCGGCGTCGCGTACCTTCACCACGAGCGATACGGGCGTGTATGTGGGGATCATTTCTTTCGGGGCGCTGACCACTGATCTGAGCGGGGGCGCGCCGGTCTTTCTGGATGAAACAGGTGTCAAAAAACTAACCGGCGTTCTGGATTCCGACTACCGGAAAGACGGCAAGCCGGGTACCGCGCTGTATTACGCTGCGCACCGGGCGCTCGCGTCCCTGTCGGCGAATGTGGGCAGGTATCCCCCCAACCTCGACGGGGTCTATATGATTACCATTACGGACGGCATCGACACGAGTTCGACCGGCTTCGATTTGACGCCTATCGAGAACAAGAATTTTTCCGGGGGCGATGACCGCGAGTATCTGGAGTATCTGAAAACGCAACTGGTGGCGCGGCCCGTGTATGGGCGGCCCCTCACCGCGTACAGCACGGGGGTGCGGGGGAGCGATGTTACCGATGTCGATGCCTTTCAAACCACGCTGCAGGCGCTTGCGAGCGAAAAAAACAATTTCTACGAACTGTCCCGTTTTTCCGATCTCAACGGCAGGTTCGACGCTATAGCAAAAGATTTAACGATAACGACCGAAACTATCACATTCGAATTGAAAGCCTCCTCGCTGCCCGCGGGTACGCAGATACGCATGACCTTTGACGGAGCCGCGAGCGCGGAAGCCTCGCAAGTGTGGTTCGAGGCGACGGTTGAGGCAGATATAGAGACGCGGAGTTTCTTTTTGCGGGACATACAGTATCAGGGGACGGCCTCTTCGTCGGGGCCCGAGGTGCCGGGGGTGAACAACGGGAACGAGGTGATCTACATATTCAACGATTTTACGGGCTACGGAACCGGCGCGCGGGTGCGGCAATGGATCAAGCGGAACGGAAGCGATACCTGGACTCCGAACAGCGAGTACAGCGTGGGGAACACGATGACGAAGCAGACGGAATACAAAAGCGCGGTGGTGTACCTGGTGCTCGACGCGAGTTCGTCCCTGTCCGACGACGACATTAACGCGGTGCGGAACGCGGCGAAGGAGTTTTTGAAGATGCTGTATGAACGCTCGACCGGCAAGACCGCGCCTTCCGTGTCCGCAACGCCGTCCGTCCCCGCGCCGGCGCCGCAGACGCCGCCGGCGCCGCAGGCTCCGCAGGCCCTGCCGGCGCCGCAAACGGCGCAGCCTGCTTCCACGGCGGCGGCAGCGCAAAGCGCCCTGACGCCCGCCCCCGCGGCGGCGCCGGCGCCGCAGACGGTGCAGTCCGCCCCTGCGCAAACGGCGCCCGCCCCCGCGCCGCAGCAGCAAGAGGCAGCGCAGCCAGCGCAAAGCGCCCTGGCGCCCGCCCCCGCGCTGGCTCTGTCAGCCGCTTTCACCGCGCCGGCTGAGGACGCGGCGAAAGCCCCCTCTGATATGGTGCGCATTCAGGGCGGCACCTTCACCATGGGGGATCCCTCGGCGCAGGGCAGCCAGGGAACTGACGCCTCTCCGCATCAGGTAACGCTGTCATCATTTTCTATCGGCAGGTACGAGGTGACGCAGAAGCAGTGGCAGGAGATTATGGGGACGAATCCCAGTTTTTTCAAAGGGAATAACCTGCCGGTGGAAAACGTCAGTTGGTACGACTGCATCGAGTACTGCAACAAGCGGAGCGAACGGGAAGGGCTGACGCCCGTGTACACCATCGACAAGAACCGCATCGATCCGAACAATCAAAACCCGGAGGACGCGTACCGCTGGCTGGTAACATGGAACCGGAGCGCGAACGGGTACCGGCTGCCGACCGAGGCGGAGTGGGAGTACGCATGCCGCGCCGGAACGACGGGACGCTTCAACACGGGGGCAAGCATATCGCCCACGCTGGCGAACTACCGGGGCAGTAATGCCTCAGGCTCTGCCCTGAACAACGGTACGGCAGAGGAGCAGTACCGCGAAAGGACGATGCCGGTGGGGAGTTTTGCGCCGAGTCCCTGGGGGCTGTATGATATGCACGGCAATGTGTGGGAATGGTGCTGGGACTGGTACGGCGCTTACCCGGGCGGGACTCAGACGGATCCAAGCGGCGCCGCGCAGGGCACACTCCGGATTTTCCGGGGGGGCAGTTGGGGCAGCATCGCGTCCTACTGCGAAGCCGCTTTTCGCTACTACTACTTCCCCTCCAGCAGCGACCACTACCTCGGCTTCCGCGTTGTCTGCTCCTGAGGCCCGTCCTTCATTACTCGCCACCCCGCCAGTTCCCGCTTCGCCAGGTCGTAATCCGCCGCCACGCTCACCAGCCGCTTGCCGCTCGCGCGCCACGGGTCGAGGTAGCCGCGAGAGGATATCTGCGCGAGCGCCTCGTCGAGGCGGCTCTCGCTTGCGTCCTTCACGGCCTTGAACTCGAACGCGTAGACCGTCTCCCCCGTCGCCAGCACCAGGTCCGCCCGCCCCTTCGTGCTGTGCGGCTCCACCTGCCGCAAAAGACGTGCCTGCTGCTGGAGGGGTAGGAAGGGAGTGGTGCAATGTCAACAAGTTAACGAAAGTGATGACCGTCATTCCGCGGCTTGACCGCGGAATCTCTATCAAAAATGGCATTTTGAGGGATAGATTGCCGGACGCGGCGTCCAGTTCCGTTCGAGCCCTTCGATGACGAGCCCCGTGAATAGTTCGCGTTTTCCCTCAAAGTAGGCCTTGAGCGTCGAGAGCAACAGGCTCTTGCCGAAGCGCCGGGGCCGGCCAAGGAAGTAGACCTTTCCTTCGTTGACCATGCGGTAGAGGTACTCGGTCTTGTCAACATACAAAAACCCGTCGGTACGGATGCTGATAAAGTCCTGAATACCGATGGGGAGTTTTCGTGTGAAATCCATGGGAAGAGTATAGCATATACTGCGGTGAAAGGGGAAGGGGCTGACTGCCTTGACACCCTCGCCATCCCGCGCTATGCTAAGTGAGTATATGAATATTGATGACATTATGGACGCGGCTATCGCCTACAACGGGAAGGACGCGCGGCGCATTAATCATCTTATCAAGGTGTGGGCCTTCGCCCGGTGCATCGGCAGGGGCGAACACTGTGACAGCAGCACCCAGGCCATCGTCGAGGCCGCCGCCCTCCTGCATGACATCGGCATCCACGAGGCGGAACGAAAATACGCTTCCAGCGCCGGCGCCTGGCAGGAAATCGAGGGGCCGCCGGCAGCGCGGGCGCTGCTGCGGGACGCGGGCCTCGACAGCGCCATGCTTGAGCGGATACTGTTTCTGATCGGTCACCACCACTCGTACCAGGCCATTTGCGGCCTCGATTTTCAAATTCTGGTCGAAGCCGATTTTTTGGTAAACATTTTCGAAGATAACATGGACAACGCCGCCATCCAAAGTATCCGCGCAAAAATCTTCAAAACAAAAACCGGCTTAAAACTGCTGGAGCAGTTGTATTTGAGCGGGGAATAACGGAGGAGTACAGCGCGCCCACGGCAGGCCGCTATGCCAGATAGACGGCCACCCGATCGAGCATGCGGTTGATGTTATCGAGCATACCGAGGTTGCCCGTCATGCGGATAAGCCCCTGGCCAACAGAGCCGAGCGCGCTCACCTTGCCGTCGAAAAGATCGCGCGCAAGGCGTATGCTGGAAAACTCCATTACCGCGTGAGGGCTTTGGGGTATCTCCCGCGAAAAGCGCAGCCCGTCTTCCGCGGCGATGACGGCCGCCCGCAGGGGGGGCCTGTCCCCGTCCGCGATCGAGAGCACCACCGTGCCCGGCGCGAGGTTGGAGCGGGTAAAACGCCCCACGGGATCGAAATTGCCGATCTGCACGAGTGTGCGCGCAATCAGGAAAAACATGATCGTCGTGCTTGCGCGGAAAAATGTCTCGTCCGCAAGGGCCTCCGGATTCGGCCTGAGGCAGGTTTCAAGCAGGCCGGTAAGCGCGGTAAAGTTTTTTGTCAAAAAGGAGATTTTAGAGAAACCTTTGCGGGGAAACGGGGTGACCGTCCCCTCGATGAGGCCGTTGAACTTCGCAAAGGTACCGAAAGGCAGCAGGATGTCGCAGGGTGCCGCCCCCTCTATCGCGGTGCAGACCCCGCCTCCAAAAACCAGTGTGAGCGCGGGGCCGTTTTTTACCGCGAGGCATACCCGTACCGGCTTGAGCGCATCGCCCAGGCCCGCAAGGCGCGCGGCATCCGGTGCGACGGCGCAGAGGTCCTGCAAAGCGCCCAAAATTCCATACATATTGATATATGCAAGTGTTTTTTCGTCTTTCATTTTAACCCTCCAAGACTTTTTGATTATATACTCTTTACTTAAAAAACACAATATCGTAATATGATACTATGCGACACTAGCTCATCTGGATAGAGCAACTGCCTTCTAAGCAGTAGGTGGGCCGTTCGAGCCGGCCGTGTCGCAAAAGGAGTATCCCATGAAAAAACGAGCCCTGGTGCTTCTGGCAAACGGCTTCGAGGAAGTCGAGGCTATAACCCCCATCGATTACCTGCGCCGTGCCGGCGTCGAGGCGCTCAGCGCGGCGGTGGGGACCGGCGGCGCCCTCGAAGTGAGCGGCGCGCGGGGCGTCACCTTAAAGGCGGACCTCAGCGTGGAGGCGGCGCTTGCGGCGGAGGCCCCCTGGGATGCGGTGCTCTGTCCGGGGGGGCTCCCCGGCGCGGAGCATCTTGCGGCCTCGCCGGAAGTAACGGACCTGCTGCGAGGCGCCGCCGCCTCGGGCGCGGTCATCGGGGCGATCTGCGCGGCCCCGGCGCTCGTGCTCTACCCCCTGGGGCTCCTGCGGGGGAAGCGCTACACCTGCTACCCGGGCCTCGAGGCGCGGGTAACGGAGGCGCGCCATTCGACTGAGGCGGTCGTCGTGGACGGCGCGCTCGTAACGAGCAGGGCCGCGGGGACGGCCGGCCTTTTCGCGCAGGCCCTCGTAGAGGCCCTGGCAGGCCCAGCGGCGGCGGCCGCGCTCGCGAAGAGTGTACTACTGTCACCATGAAAAAACAAAAGGCCTTCGTGTACCGCTGCTCCGCCTGCGGGCACGAGGAGCAAAAATGGCTCGGCAGGTGCCCGGAGTGCGGCGAGTGGAACACCCTCGCGGAGACCGCGGTAAGTCCTGTGGTAAAGCGCGGCATGCCCTCGCAGGGCAGGCGGGGGGAGCCTAACCCGGAGTCGATCCCGCTCGCGGCAGTGGACCCGCAGGAGGGCAAGCGGGTGCCGAGCGGCATCGACGAGTTGGATCGCGTCCTGGGGGGGGGGATCATGAAGCGCTCCTGCATACTGGTGGGGGGCGAGCCGGGCATCGGCAAGTCGACCCTGCTGCTCCAGGCCGCGGCGCTGGCCGGCACGAAGGGCCGCGTCCTCTATGTGTCCGGCGAGGAGTCCGCGGGGCAGATCCGTATGCGGGGGGACCGCCTCGGGCTCGACGCGGGCGCCCAGCAGCGCATCGAGGTGCTCTGCTCAGGCTGCATCGAGGACATCGAGCGGAGCATCGAGAAAACGAGGCCACTGGTCATCATTATTGATTCCGTACAGACCCTCTACAGCGCGGAGGCGGGGCTAAGCCCGGGTGCCCTGAACCAGATGCGCTTTTGCGCATGGGAGTTGATCTCCTGGGTAAAAGAGCATGACGCGGCGCTCTTCCTCGTGGCCCATGTCACGAAGGACGGCCTTATCGCCGGGCCCAAGGCCCTCGAGCACATGGTGGATACCGTGCTCTACTTCGAGGGGAACTTCAGCGCGGCGGGCGGGGACTGCCGGTTTCTGCGGGCCGTCAAAAACCGCTTCGGCTCGGTGGACGAGATCGGCATCTTTACTATGGGTGAAAAGGGGCTGGCCCCGGTGGAGGACCCCAGCCTGCTCTTCCTCGTGCGCCGCGAGGGTGAACTCCCCCCCGGGGTCGCCACCGCCGCGGTGCTCGAGGGGAGCCGCACCCTGCTCGTGGAAATCCAGGCGCTCACGTCCCCGGCGAAGGGGAGCATGAGCCGCGTGTTTTCCGACCGCATTGACAGCGCGCGGGTCTCGCGGGTCGCGGCGGCCATCGAAAAGCACCTCGCGCTCCGGCTTTCCGACCAGGACCTGTATATCAACGCGGCAGGGGGGATAAAGATTAGCGAGGTGGGCGCGGAACTGGCCCTGGCCGCCGCGATCTACTCGGCCCGCACGGGCCTCAGCCTGCCGGCCAAGACCTGCATAGCCGGGGACCTTTCGCTCACCGGCGAGGTGCGCCCCATCCGCCGGCTCCCCGTGCGGGTCCGCACCGCCGCGAACCTCGGCTACGACTCCTTCGTGGGGCCCCTGCCCGACTCCGCCGAGGCCCTGCCGGGCCGCTTCACCGGCGTGAAGAACATCGGCGAGGCGATAAAGGCCCTCTTCGGGCCCGCGCCGCCTGCCGCTCGTCATTCGCCCTCTTGAAAGTATTCCCCAAACAGGGTATCATATCCCCATGACCACGATAAAACGGCGTTTCAATACCGCGGGCCCCTGTTTCCCGTGGGAGCATTACATGGTGGACGCCCTGAAGCGGCAGGGCGAGGAATCCCTCGGCCTCATCCGGCGGGGCGACTACTGGGCGCTCCACGCGGCGCGGCAGAGCGGCAAGACCACGCTGCTCAAGGCCCTGGTCGACAAGATTAACGCGGAGGGAGACCT
>JAISTO010000068.1 GCA_031272575.1 Treponema sp.
CCCAATTAACGGAATCGCCCCAGATTTCAAACTTGAGCGGCAATGATGCGGGCGCGGCCGCTTCCGGCGCATAGTAGGCGGTAATGGCTGCGGTAGTACTGTTGATCGGCTGCCACAAGTCCCTGCTGAGGCCGTTTTCGACGGCGTTGGTAACCCCGAAGTAGAGGAGCCGCCCGGCCCCCTGATCCGTGACGGCGGACACGGTGTAGGTACTGGTGTTCGTGCCGTCTTTTGACTTCACCGTGTAGGTGACGGCGCTGTCGAAGCGCCCGCTGCTCAGGCCGCTCGTCTGCGGAGTGCCGCCGGCCTTCACCTCGACCCCCGCTCTGACAACGAAACTCGGCGTCAGGGGGACGTCCAGGTTCGTTCCCGCCGGAAAGAGGATGTCGATAGTGCCCCGCTCCTGGTCGATGACGCCTTCCGGATCATAGGTCCAGCCATGGTCGGGGTTGTCCTCTTTGCGGAACCAGAAGGCGGTCAGCGCGGCGTCCGCGTCAAAGTTTTCCTGATAGTGTACTTCTACCCAGTAGTCCCGCGATAAAACCGGCTCCGTCAGGGTAGTCACCGTGTACTTCACGGTCTCGTTAAAGTTCTGACGGTTGTAGCCGCTCGTCTGGATTTTCCCCGAAACCCGCACTTCGCCTCCGGCTTCAAAGCAGGGCACGAGCTGGTAAGCCGCTGCCTTGTCCCCGGTATACTCAACCGTCACCGTGATCAGGGGAGTCCCGTCAACAAACTCCCCGACCGCGTTCTTTGCCAGGCACACGTTATCGGCCCGCGAAAAACCGAACGCCGTTATTTTCGGCGTGGCCTCGCTGAGGGAAATCCATTTTACCTTTACCGTGTAGTCCCGCGTGTAGAGGCCGTCCCTGGACCTAACATGGTAGACAATCCCGGCCGGATCGGCAAAGTTCAGGTTCTGGTCCGGCTCACCGCTCGTCTGCGGAGCCCCGCCAGCGCCGGGCGCGCGGACGGTCCCGGGCGATACGAAACTGGGCGTGAGCGCGGGCAGGGTTTCGCTTTTATAGTAGACCGTGAGGTCGATCGTGCCGGTGTCCCCGCTGTCCTTTATCACGCCGAGGGCGGTCATAATGAGGCTGCTGTTTTTTTCTTTTTCAAACCTGAAGTCCGTGATGCTCCGCACCGTATCCGGGTCCTGTTTCATGGTGACATTGAGGGTGTAGACCACATCATCGTAGCCTGCCTTCACGGCCTTAAGGGAAGCGCTCCAACTCGCATCCCACTGCCATGAAGGGGGGAACGCTATCGCACTTGTTTCGGAGGCGAGGAGGACATCCGATTCAAAGAGACTGCCGTCCACCACCTCGAAGGAGGGTATCAACAGGCGCTGCGGCGTGTATTCAACCGGATAATACGCGGTAACTTCGATGGTTTTGTTTTCTTCGTCTATTTCCCCTACCGCGTCTTTCGTCAGTTCCGGGTTGCTGTACTTTGAAAACCCGAAGGAGCGGAGCTGCGCCGCCCCGTTGTTGTCCGGCGCGATGGTGACCGTGTAAAACCGCACGGCGCCCTGACCGCCTATCACCACGAAAGAAACGTCGTACGAGAAGTTTACCGGCTCTTCAAGCGGGGGGATACTGCAGTCGGGGTGCGCCTTGACCAGTTCCACCACCAGGTCTTTGACGCTCTCCGGATTGTTAAGGCTGCCCATATAGGGAAGCAGATCGGCAAGCGTTAAATTGAACGCCGCCTGGAGGTAGGGCAGGGTGAGGGGCAGAATGCGCGCCTTGGGCGACACGGTTATGGCCGGGACCAGCGCATTGAGCGAGGTTTCCTGGTACGTTTTTATAGTGACTGTATTGTTTTTGTTATTGATGAACGTCGAGCCGGGCACCATGCCGGGCACCGAAAACGAGAGGATATAATCCCCGTTAGGCGGAATAAGCCCGCTGAAAAAGTTATCCGTCAGCATGGCACTGCATGCCATGCCGAAAACCAGCGGGACAAGCAGCCCCGCGCTTAAGAGCGCGCGATACCCGCGCGTTTTCCCCGTCATTCCGCGGCTCGGGTTCCCCGTCATTCCGCGGCTCGACCGCGGCGCTGAAGCGCTTGTCATTCCGCGGCTCGACCGCGGAATCTTTTCTAAAAACGGCATTCTTAGGTTCCTCCCACCGCCCGGGAGAACGGCTGCAGCCGCACCCCGGCCTGCACCGACAGCATCGGGATAGGGGTTGCTTCCTCGATGACCAGCCCCGCTTCCACGCCGAGCGTCGCGGCGACCGTTTCATGAAACCGCCACTCCAATTCGAGACCGGCGCTCAGCATGAGGCTGCGGCCCTCGGAACTGACGGCATGCTCGGTGAGCATGTCGAAGGCGGTTTCGTAGTGCTGCACCGTGCTGAAGAGCAGGCCCCCCTCGATATAGGGCATTATGCCCAGTTGCTCTGTGGGTGAAAATTCGTAACCCGCCTTCGCGAAGAGCGGGACAAACTCGAGTTCCCGCACCAGGGGGTTGGTGCCTTCGATGTACGAGTAGCCGCTTTCCACCGAGAGGCGGAAGCCCCCCAGTTCGCAGCCCAGTTCCGCGCGGAAGCCCGGCATGGGTTTCACCGCGTCCGCAAGAATGGCCAGGTCCCCCGCGTCGGGGAGCACGTACTGCTGGGCTTTCACGGCGAAGAAGACGGGCGCCTGCTCCCGCTCTTCCTTTGCCTGCGGCTCCGAAGGGAGCGGCATGGGGGAGGGGCGCGGGACGGGGAGCGGCAGCGCGGCCGGCAGCAGTTCCGCGGGCAAAGGGGAGGCGCCCGGTATGACGAGGAGCGGCAGCTCCGCGGAAGGCCGCGGTATGCTCTGCGCGCCGGGCCGCGGCGCGGGCAGCAAGGCCGGCAGCGCCGTGGGCAGCTGCGGCGCCGGGCGCGGGGCCGCCGCCGCGGAGAGCGTTACCGTGCGCGGCGCCGGGTACGGGCGAGCGGCCGCCCGTTCCGGGGCCGCGGGCCGCGCGTCGTAGCCCAGGCCGGCCATGGTGGGGCAGGTTCCCAACAGAAAGGCCATGCTGAGCCCGGCCAGCGTGTGCAGCGCGGCACGAAAGAGACGTGTTTTCATTGGATATATCCTTTCCCCGCCGGCTCAAACACCGGCCCCGAAGCGGTCCCGCGCCTGAACGCGCGGGATATGGTTACGGATGCCGAAAGCGAAAAAACACTATTTTTTTGGAATACGGGGGGGGGGGCAGATGAGAATTTAATTCTACAAACGGAGGGATCGCGGACGCGTACAAATGCCTGCTCCGCCGCCAAAAGCGACGGAACCGCCCATGCCTGAACAACCGGCGCGGGCAGGCCTGAGAGAAGCGTAAAAAAGAGTAATCGCATATACAAAACCTCCTTGCTGGGGAAAGTATGGCATATCGCAAAAATTGTGTCAAGGGGGGTGGGGGCGGCGGCCGCATAAATGCGGTGTGCGAGGGAACGGGGCAGGGGAGTGAGGTTTGCGTGACGCCTGTGGGAATTGGGACTTGGGAATTGGGACTTGGGCATGATGCGAGGGGGCGTTGCCAGCCCCCATAAAAGTGGGCCGGCAACGCGCCCACAAAAAAACCAAGGCGCAGCCTCAAGGACTATATCA
>JAISTO010000077.1 GCA_031272575.1 Treponema sp.
CGCGGCTCATTCTCTCCAACGCGGAGGCCTTCAAAGTGCCGCCCAGCCTCGCGTTCGCGCTCTGCTGGGAGGAAAGCCGCTTCAAGACCTCGGCCGTGAACCGCGCGAACGAAAACTCAACGGTGGACCGCGGCCTCTTCCAGTTGAACGGGGCCTCGTTCCCCAAACTGAAGGAAGCGGACTTCTTCGACCCCAAGCAGAACGTGTACTACGGCATCTCGCACCTCAAGTGGTGCCTGGACACGGGCGGCTCCGAGGCCGCGGGCCTTGCCATGTACAACGCGGGTACGGTGAAGGTGCGGGACGGGGGTACGCCGAAGCGCACACTCGACTACATTTCGAGCATCATCAACAACCGCCGCCGCATCGAGGAGAGTTTCGAGGACCTCTATATGCAGATGAAGACCCCCTACGAGCAGTTGACCCTGGCCAACGAGGAGGCGGCTCTGCGGGAGAACGGCAAGTGGTCCCGCCTCACGCTGTTGGGGGGGCAGCGGGGGTTTTAGCGCGCCATAAAAATCATCTTAACGTCCGGCATCGTGGAAATACTCACCGTGAGATCGCCCGTTCTGTTTTTCCAGGAAAGGGTCGTTTGCAGCGCGAGGGAGTAGCCCGGCATACCCTTTTGCTCGAGCGAGGCGGTGATCTTCGGGCCTGTGTTAGTGCTGTCAATCTGTCTAATGGTCCAAATATCGAACGCCGGTAAAGTATAGGTGATCCCGTTCACCGTGCTCGAGACCTGCACGTCAAACGTGAAAGTGGATTCCGGCTTGTGCGCGCCGCTGAACATAAGCGCCTCGCCGAAACGGGTAACCGCCTGCTCAAAATCCATGCCCGGGGATTTTACCGCGAGCGCCTTCGTCAGTGAATCAACATCGACCGCGTCGTTGCGCAGTATCTCGCCGAGCAGCGCGGGCCCCCCCAGGTTCCGCATAAGGTAGGCGCCGAACGCGTAGGCTTTTGCGTACGCCTCGGAGCCGAGGTCGTTCCAATCGGTAATGCCTATGTCGCTATAACTGACAAGAAAACGCGGTATCCGCGTGTTGACCGGATGCTCGGCATTTGTGGTACTCAAATTGATAAAAGACGCGAGCGCATCCTCCGCCATTTCGGAAAGCATTTCGTTGTACCATGCGGCGGGAGACTTGCCGTGTTTTACCGTTTTTTCATTCCAGTTGATCATATGTTGAAATTCGTGCGCGAGCGCGGAGCAGGCATAGTCCATGCGCCCGTCCACGATGTCGGTGTCGAGATAAAACATTTCCGCCTGATTCGAGCCGTTCGATCCGGCAGAATAAAAATCTTTTGCCCAGAAAAAACCGGCGGCGTTAGAAGGGCTGTCGTCTTCATTCAGCAGATCGTAAATGAGGATTTGTATGCGCGTATCCCCGTCCTTGCCGCCGTCTCCACCCGGCCCCCCCCCGTACTCGTAACCGAGCAGGTTGGTTTCCGGCCCGTACAAAAGGTCGAATTTATCCGCCAGGGTCTGCGCCTGCGCGGCGGTAATTTTGCGATCAGTTTTGGGTGACTTCGTGTTCTCCGTGTAATTTCCCAGATCTTTTTCCCCCGGTTTCGGCCCCATTACCCAAATGTTGACATGAGCGCCCTGCGCCCGCAGGTACGCGGTACGCGATTCGAAGGTGTAACTGCCGAACCAGTTCTCGACCAGGAAATCGTGCGAGTCCCCGACCTTCCGCTCGACCGGCGCGGATGCGGCGCGCGCGGCACGGGGCGCCGCTTCCGGCAGGGGCGGCGGATTCGCGGCAAAGGCCAGCGCCGCGGGGTGTCCGGGCAGGGGGAAGGCGTCGTCGTACGCGGGCGCCGCACTGCGGGCGGCCCGGCTTGCGGGGTCTGGCTGCACATCCGTATTGTTCACAAAGCCGGTAAGGCTGGCGCTTTTCGGACTCGCGGACAAATTCACCTTGCAAAGATAGACGCTGTTGTTTTGCAGCCCGCTGATAGTGACCACTGAACTTTCCACCGCGATAAGACTGCCCGGGCCGCTTACCTTGTCCGAACTGCCGTCAGTCCCAAAAGACAGACCGCAGCCGGCCGCGCCCACGCATACGAGCCCCGCAAGGAGGCCCCCCCTGAGTATACGCTTCATACTATAAGTATAGTAAAAACCGGGGAAAAAATCAAGGGAGCATGGGCAGGATAGAGGTTGACAAAAAAGAAGCGTTGTGATATTATATTGACTGAAAAGGAGATATTCGCTGTGTATACGCTATTCTTAACCCACCCCGCGCCCGCGTCAGGCTCAGATGCGAAGTGCCGCGCATATCTCCAAAATATCCATTTCGGGGTATACGGGTATCCTTGTGCCCCCCCCCCCCGTCCCCTGTTTTTTTGTGATTTAATCGTCCTGATCAGGCAGTGCCTGTCAATCATTTTTTGTCTCGAAATAGTCCTTGCGGGCGAAAATAGTGCCGGCGGGGAAGGCCGCCACGGAGGAACTATGCGGCGGCCTTATGGGAACCGGACGGCTGTCAGCCGGTTATCAATCTTAAAAAAAGGAGGTAACTTATGGGCATTGCAGGTTTTATCTTCGGGATTTTGGCTCTCATTGGGAGCTTCATTCCCGTCGTAGGTACCTATATTGCTAGACCAGGAGCGGCGCTTAGCATTATTTTGTGCGGTTTTTCTCTGGCAAAAGCAATACGGGACAAGCAGCCTATAGGGGGGACAGCCATTGCCGGCCTCGCCCTTAGTATAGCGCTGCTGTAGGCACTTTAACCACGAACCACGCCGCAACTCCTTTGCCTTTCTTCTAACGTGGTTCGTGGTTATCCTCTGTTCCATCCGTAGTTGAATGTCCCCTAAAACACCCGGCAGTGCGTCACGTTGAGCGCGTCGAGGCGGAGGCTGTGAGAGGCGAGGCGCGTCCTGAAATCGGCATAGTCGCGCTCTTTTGACCAGAGCGCTTCGGAGAGGGCGCAGAGCCGCGGGAAGGCGAGGTACTCGGCCACAGGGTCGGAGGCGATCGACTCGGCCCAGAGGTTGCCCTGGCCCCCCAGCACCAGTTCTTCCGCCACGCCGGGCACGGCCAGGCGGAGGTAGTAGGACTGCTCCAGCGTGCTGACCCGCCAGGCGCCAGGCTCGCCGGGGTCGTCCCGCTGCCGGTAGTCGAGGTAGGCCCCATGCCCGTTGGGTGTCATGATGATGCGCCGGCCCTGCCGGGACGCCGCTTCGAGGAGCTGCTCTTTCCCATGGTAGTCCGCATGGGAGCGCCAGAACATGACGATGAGGCCAGAAGGCAGGGCGGTGCAATCCCCCCCGCCCCCTTCCGAGGCCTCCATTACCTCGTCCCAGCCTATCGCGGTTTTGCCCCGCTCGCGGAGCATCTCGACGAAGCGGCGGGTGAGCCAGCGCTGCAAAAGCCGGCTCTCGCCCAGGCCCAGCGCCTCCTGCCGCGCGCGGCAGCGGGGGCACGCTTCCCAGCGCTCGGTCGGGGCCTCGTCCCCGCCTATGTGCACGTAAGGGCCCGGAAAGAGCCGCGCGAGGGTATCGAAGATCGCGCCGGTAAAGGTGAAGAGGGCATCGTTCCCCGCGCAGAGGATGTCCTTGAAGACCCCGTGGCGGTACTCCACCTGATAGGGGCCGCCGGTGCAGCCAAGATCGGGGTAGGCCGCGAGCGCGGCCGACGTGTGCCCGGGCAGGTCCACCTCCGGCACCACGGTGATGTGACGGGCCGCGGCAAAGGCCACGATGCGGCGGATGTCGTCTTCGCTGTAAAAGCCCTCCGTGTATACTTCCTTTTGCTTGAAGGGGTTAAGGCGTTTTGCGCCGATTTCAGTGAGGAGCGGGTACTCCGGCACCGGCAGGCGCCAGCCCTGGTCGTCCGTGAGGTGCCAGTGGAAGATGTTAAGATGATGAAGGGCCATCACGTCCAGAATCTTTTCGATAAAGGCCACGGTATAAAAATGACGTGAACAGTCGAGCATGAAGCCCCGCCACGAAAACGCGGGGGCATCCTCGATGCGCACACAGGGGACTCTGAAGCGGGCAGCAGCCCCCTGCCCCGGCCGCAGGGGGAACCCCTCCGCGCCCGAGAGCAGCAACTGCCGCGCGGTCTGGAGCCCGTGGAAGGCCCCGGCCCCGGACGAGGCGGCCACCTCGATTGCCGCGGGGCTCACCGTGAGGCGGTACCCTTCTGCCGGAAGGGCCGCGTCTTCGACGCAGCGAAGAAGCGCCGCCTCCCCCCCGCCCGGCGCGGCGGGGCCGTAGTACGCGGCCATCTGGGATGCGAAGACCGCAAGTTCCCTGGCAAAGGCCCCCCCATCCCGCGCCCGGGGGATGCCCGCCGCCTGATCGCGTTCGGCGCGTCCCCGAGGGCCTCGCTCTGCCTCCACCGCGTGTCCCGCGTCTACGCCCTCTTCGC
>JAISTO010000091.1 GCA_031272575.1 Treponema sp.
CTGGGGCGCACGTCGTTGCGCCCCACCCCCCCAGGTGAGGCCCTGATCCCCCATGCCCTCCCTCTCTGATGCTATCGAGGCAGGCAGGCGGCGCGACTACCCCCGCGCGGCCGCCCTCCTTATGGCCCTCATCGCCGAAACCGATGCCCCCCCCGAGGCCTGGCTCCTCCTGGGGCGCGCCTTCCATGCCCTCGGAGAGTACGGCCGGGCCCTCGCGGCCTTCCGTGAGTACCTCCGTCTCGAGCCCGCCTCCGGCCAGGGGCGCTTCTTTGCCGGCCGCACCTGCCTCAGCATGGGGCTGCCGCGCCGCGCCATACCCTTTTTCCGTCAGGCGCTCGAGCAGTCACCCCAAAGCGTACGCTGCCTCGCGTTCCTGGGCCTCGCCTGCCTCAGGGCCAGGGCCTCGGCGCCCGCGCTCGAGGCGCTCCGCCAGGCGGTCGAGGCCGCGGCCGCCCAGAACTTCCCCGCGGACGAGCAGCAAAAGATATACCGCAGCTACCTCAACAGCCTGATCGTCCGGGGCCTCAATCTCTGCCGCAGGGAGGATTACGACACCGGCGCTCAGATGCTCCGCTTCGCGCTCGAGGCCGGGGCCGAGGGGGTACTCATCCGGCTTGCGCTGGGACGCGCCTGCACGGAGCAGGGCCTGCTCGACGAGGCGCTCGCCCACTACGAGGCGGCGATCCCCCTTGCCCCCGATGACGAGCGCCTCCGCTGGTACCGCGTCTCCACCCTCATGGCCCTCGGCCGCGGCGAGGAGGCCCTGTCAGACCTCGCGCGACTCGGCGCGGCCGGGGCCGGGCCTGAAGCCGGCGCCGGGGCGAAAGCCCTCCCCTGGGACAGCGAACTGGTCGACCTCTTCATGGCCCGGTCCTTCCTCGAGGCAGGCGAGTACCGCAGGGCCGCCGACACCTGCAAGGCGCGCCTCAAGCGGGGCGCGCAGCGGGCGGGGCTGGTGCACTGCCTCTATGGGGAGGCGCTCCGCGGCGCGGGCAACGCGGAGGCCGCGCGCAATCACCTTATGCTGGCCCTCAAGGATGACCCCGACAACCCCTCGTTCTGGTACGCGCTCATACTCGCGGCCTGGGACTGCCGCGACTGGAAGCGCCTCCGCCATGCGGTGGGCGCGGTGCGGGCCCTGGACAGGGAGGGCAGCGACGCGGCGGCCTGCTTCGAGGCCCTGGTCCGCGCCCACGACGCCCCTGACAACCGCGGCCGCATAGCCCTCTTGCAGGACGCTATCCGCGCCCTGGGCCCGGCCCCCGATCTCATGGAGGCCCTCGCGGACGCCTACAGCGGCGAGGGGCTCCACGCGCTCGCGTGGGGCTGGTACCGCAAGGCGCGCGTCCTGGAGCCTGAGCGCGAGGGGGCCTGGGCCGGCGAACTCGCCGCGCTGCGGGCCTGCGCCCCCGGCGCCCCCCCCGCGCGGGACGCGGAACTGCGCGCCTCGTATGCGGCTTACCTCGCGGCCTGGCCCTCCGACGAGGACACCCGCCGCGACTACGCGCTCTTCCTCGTCAAAACCGGCGCCTACGCGGAGGCCATTGCGGAGTTGGAGACCCTGCTCGCGTCCCCGCGGGGGGATCGCGCGGGGCTGCGCCGCGTCCTCGCCTACGCGTACCGCAAGACCGGCCGTTACCGCGAGGCCGCCGTCTTCCTGAAGGGCCTCCTCCGCGAGACCCCCTACGACGAGGCGCTCCTCGTCGAGTTGGCCGGCTGCCTCGAGCGCTCCGGCAGCAGTGCCCTGGCCATCCGCCTCCTCGCCGCGGCGCGGAAACAACTCCCCCAGTCCGCGAACCTGGCGCTCTCCCTGGGCATCCTCCACTGGCGCGCCAGGCACACCGAAAAGGCGTTCGACTGCCTCCGCGAAGCCGCCGCGCTCGCCCCCGCGGACCCGCGCCCCTGCGAGTGGCAGGCCAGGATCGCGCGCCAGTTGGGAGAAACCGCGCAGGCCAGACGCTACGCCGAAAAAGCCGCCGCCCGCAAGGCGCGGCAAGTTAACGTTGTGGGGAGGGGGGGAGTAGGGAATAGGGAGTAGGGGGCGCAGAGCGCTTGGGGAGTGGGGGCAGATCGTCACTCCGCGACTTGATCGCGGAGTCTGGAGTCCGCGGGGGAGAGGGGAACCTTCGCGCCTACAGCGCTCGGTCCCGTTTCCAAGCCGCGGAATGACGGAGTGCGGAGCGCTTGGGGAGTGGGGAGTGGTTGGCGCTTGGCTCGTAGGCTGCGTGAACTACCGGGCAGTGTCACGGTAGTACGCGCCCCCCTTTGCAATGCGCGCCGCGCTCCTACTCCCCACTCCCCACTCCCCCCCCTACTCCCCTCACCCAGCTCCTTCATCACGCTCAATTCCCAAGTCCCAAGTCCCAAGTCCCAACGCATATCGCGACTCGCATTCCCCCACGCCGTTCCCTCGAATCGCGCCGCCCTTGACATTATTTTTCAGGATCTGCTATACTTCTCATCTATGAAACAGAAGGATAGCATGGCTGCATATACCCGTGTTACTCGTCCCGTGCCGCGCCGTTCTCTGGCGCGGCAGGCGTATACCCGCGCCCGGCATCTCCTCTCCGGTGTGTTAATATCCTTCGCTGCCCCCCCCCCCCGTCCCGCAAAAAATATAACGCTTCTGGTCTCTCGCTGTGCCATCCGGGGGCGCGGTATACTCATCATTCTAACTATTAGTCATATTTCTGACTATGAGTCAATTAACGCCGAAAAACCCGGCCGCAAGGCAGGGAGCGAAAAATCGGCAGCAAGGAGGAACCTGCTATGAAAAGAGCACTGGCGTTGTTGTTAGGGGCAGCGCTTATACTAAACAGCTGCGTTACCCTCAATAACACAGTGGATAAAAAACGACTTGAACGCATCGCGGGTTTAGCGGGGCTTCTGGTAATAAATGGCACACTGATGGCATTAGCCAATCAGAATCAGTATTTGCAGCCTGATGACGACGCGAAAAACACAATGACTTCCCTGGGAATCAGTTTCGCTATAAGCATTGCCGGGTGGTCTCTATGGATGTGGAACTCTGAAGTTTCGGCTGCAAGCGATCAAGCCGTGGAATGACAAGACGTCACCTGCTCCTCCTTGACACTCCTCGCCCTTCCCTGCTATCATCCCCATAGTATGTCCAGGTACCGTATCGATCTGAGCGGGAGTTCCTTTCCTGAGTTTATCGAAAGGAAACTGCTCTATGTTGACAAGACGCTCTTTATCGAGCATTTTCTGGGGGAGGAGAGCAAGGTGCTCCTCGTCACCCGCCCCCGCCGCATGGGGAAGAGTCTCAACATGAATATGCTCGCCGCCTTCCTCGACCTGAAGCGGGAGAGCGCCGCCCTCTTCACGGGCCTCAGGATAGAAAAACGCCCCTGCTTTAAGACGCATCTCAATCGCTATCCGGTGGTCTACATGGATTTTCGCTGCTTGCGGGCCGAAAACTACCCGCAGGCTTTGCGGGATTTGCTAATGGATCAGATCCGTAAGTATCTTCCGCCGGAAAAATGGACTGAAAAAATCAGGGCCTTTGCGGAAAATCCGGCGGATACCGACTCGCGGAATCTGTTGTTCCTTACCGAAAATCTCCATGCGGTCTACGGGCAGAAGGCCGTCATCCTGATCGACGAATACGATCATGTGTTGATGGACAACATCAAATCCCCACAGTACGCGGAAATCCGCAATTACATCAGCGCCGTGTTTGAAACGGCGCTCAAGGGGAACGACCATCTTGAAAAGGCGCTCCTCACCGGGGTGCTGCGCGTCTCGCAGGAGAGTATGTTCAGCAAGTTGAACAACATCGAAGTGTATGACGTGTTCAAGGCTGGCGCTTTTGACGAGGACTTCGGCCTCACCGAGGATGAAGTGCGCGCGCTCGTGCCGGCGGAGCAGTTTGACAAGGTGCGGAACTGGTACAACAACATCCATGTGGGCAACAGTTGGATGTTCTATATTTACGCCGTCATGTCGTATCTAAAAAACGAAAAGTTTGACAACTACTGGGGCCAGAGCGGGACCATCAACCTGCTGGGGGAATTAATGACCAGTAAGCGCGCCCGGCAACTGGCAGACATTGTAAAGACGCTGGGGGCCACGTTCGTATCCGAGGTGGACCCGCGGGTGTCACTCGAGGCGTTTTTCAGCAACGAGTTTGACCGGTTCTACTACGGGGTGGCGATTCAGGCCGGCTACCTCACCTACGAGCGGGACGAGAGCCTCAAGGAGTGGCAGTACCGCATCCGCGTGCCGAACCACGAACTGCAGTATGTGTGGGAATCGTACATCCTGCTCGACATCGTGAACGACCCTGACGACGCGCTGCGGCATATTTTCGACGAAATCGCCAACGTAAAACGGTTTAGCGAAGACCTTTCGGATTTCATCAGTTTCAAACTGTCGTATCTCGACCT
>JAISTO010000188.1 GCA_031272575.1 Treponema sp.
CGTTGTAGGCGCGGCTGTTTTGGATAGAGTCGGAAAGCGTCCGCACCGTGTCGCGCGTTTTCTGTTTCAGTTTCCCCGCCAGCGCGGTCTGTTCGAGCGTGATCACCTCGTTGGAACTGTCCAGGAGGAGCGAACTTTCATCTTTCAGTTTATCAAAGATGATGTTCCGCTTTATCTCGTTTAATTGCATGGCGGGACGGTCGAGTTCCCGCACACGGGTTTCGAGGGCGCGGTCGAGGGCGCGGAAGAGTTTCGTGTAGCGGCGCTTGATCATGTTATAGTCGCTTTCCATCTGCCGCATGACGGTGTCTATCGCTTTTGACAACTCGACCAGAGTCATCAGGCGGCTGTTCATCTCGCTCTGGGCGGCCACCAGTTTCTGGCTCACCTGCGAGCGGATCAGAATCATGAAGCCCAGGTCCGCGTTGTCGCAGATACGCTGGGCCGCTTCCCGCTCGGTGGCAATGACCGCGGCCTCCATCGCGGTGACGGCCGCGGCGACCCCCGCCACATGACCCTGCACGGTACTGACGCTCTGCGCCATGGGGGTCGTGTCCACTTCAAAGTGAAAGTCTGCCATGGCTACTCGTCCTCATCGTCGTCGGCGTCATCGTCGTCGTCAGCATCATCGTCATCGTCATCGTCATCATCGTCATCATCGTAGTCGGCGTCGGCATCATCGTCAGCGTTGTCAAAGGTGACCTCAGAGGCATCGGAGTCAGGCGCCGCGCGGTCACTGGCTTCGGCCTCCGGCGCCGCAACGCCCGCCGCGGCTTCCGCCGCCGCCGCTTCGGCATCAGCGGCCGCCGTTTCCTCGGGCGCCGCTGCGGCATCAGCGGCCGGCGCTTCTTCGGGCGGCGCTTCGCTTTCCTCCGCGGAGGCGGCGTCCCGCAGCAGGTCGATAGAGAAGTCGTCGTACAGTTGCTGCTCCACCGCGGGGAGCGGGGGGAGTTTCGCGTTGGCGGCGACGTAGGGGCTTACCGCGAGGAGCCGCTTGCGGCGCGGGTCCAGTTCCTGCAACTGCTCCGGCGTCGCGGAGATGGCGGCCGCGCGGTACTCGTTGTCCCGCAGCGTGGCCTCGTAGTAGGGAATGTAGCCGAATTCCGCGGCCTTTTCGTCGATGTTTTCCTTCAGGCGGTCCATATAGGCCTCGAACTCCTCCCGCTTGCGGTTGAACTGCTGGGACTGCACCTCGTAGCCCGCGACCACCTCGGCGTCGTTGTTTAACTCCTGCACCTCGACGCTGTCGAGCGAACGCTTCTGCGCCATGTCCACCTGCGTCTGCTTCAGCGCCTTGTAGGTGCTCATGCTGCGGACGTACTCCGCGTAACTTTCCCGCATCCGGTTGATCAGGTCCGCGGACTCCGCGCGGTTGCGGCCGTAGAAATCTTCGGTGTCGCGGTGCCACTGGTTGAGGTAGTCAAGCTTCTGGTCTTTGATGTTGTTGTAAATCTTTAAACGCTCGACGCGGTTCTCGGCCATGAGGTTTTGTATCACCGGCGCGAGCACTTCCTCCTGCACCTGATGCATCCCAAACGGCATCGACGTGCGGGACTGGTCTTCGGCAATCCACGCGGTCGAGAAGAGATCGTATTTGACGCGCGAACTGGACTTGAGTTGGAAGGGCGTGTAGTCGTCCACCGATTCCTGATAGTCGAATGTGGCCGCGCGTATACGCTCGATCTCCTCCGCCTCGAGACTCGGAGAGTAGTGATTGAATGCCGACTTGAGCACCGCGGCAAAAATGCCGTTCGCGTAATCGATGATCTTGTTCGCGCCCGAAAGTTTTGCCCGGCTGAGAATGTGCACGGATTCGGCGAGGCGGCCTATCAACTTCCTGAAATAGGCGACCTGATTTTCGTTCGTACTTTTTTCAAACGACTTTTGCATTTCGTTCAGCGCGTAGAACGCGTCGACTTTTTCTTTGAAGCCGTCAATGTTGAAGACCGGAACGACCGGCTTGTCTTCCGCGTCCGTGGCCGCGTACGTGTTCAGGAACGCGGCGGCGTCACTGTGCGGCAGCACCACCGGCAGGGACAGCTCGACCGTGTCGTTGTCGTTGAGGAGGTAGCGAATGTTGCGCACCTGACGGTCGATGTTCCCCATGTAATCGTAAAGGGTGATGGTCTGCATCGACTTCGAGTAATCGGAAGTGTCCACCTCTTCGGTGTCGCTCGTGCCCTCCACATAGGGCGCGGTGCGGATGTTTTCTTCGAGGCTGGAAAGGCTTTCGAGCAGTTGATCCGGCTTGTGCAGCACCGACATCTTGAAACGGGTATCCCCCACCTGGCCGGTGTGATCGACGATGAAACTTTTATCCTCGAAGGGAATCTGCGCGGCAACCGGCACGTACACGAGGCCGAGTTTTTTGACGCGGTAGTTCCGCCTGATATCGCGGTGCGCCTCCTCGAAACCCGTAACGCGCGTTTCGTTTTCCTTGATGGCCTTGTTCCCCTTGAGCAGGGTGACCAGCCCCCCGATCGCCCCGAGCGCAAGGCCAAACATGACGGGGTGCAGCGCAAGCCCCAGGACGAGCGCCGCGGCCGGAAAGACCGCCAGCAGGACTATGCCCCGCGTCCGCTGTTTCTTCGCGCTCTCGATCTGCGCCTTCGCGCCGGCGATGGAATTTTCCAGTTCCATCTCCTCGCTGACGATCTTCTCCGCGGCCTTTTTGTAGTAATTAAAAAGAACGCGCGCCTCATCCTGATACAGGTTGAGTGACTCTGGAAATATTTTCCCCTGCGGCATCTGGTTCCTCCTTTTAGTTTCGCAGCAGTTTCCGTTCCTTGACGAGGGCCTGCAAGTGCAGTGCCTCGCTCTCGACCTGCGCGGGATTCACGTGCGCGCCTTCCGGCACGCCGCCGCACAGTTCTTTCAGTTTTTGTATTGAAATGACCAGATTCGACTCGAGCCCCCGCGCCCCCTCGACCGGCGAAATATATTTCAGTTCCTCGATGGTCTTTTGCAAAAGCGCGGCGCTTTTTTCGTACGCCGCGGGGAGCGCCCTGACGGAGAGCAGCAGAAGCTGCGACGCCGCCTTTGCCTCCGTGAGCAGTTGGAGTTTTTCGGCTTCGTCCGCCGCGACGCCCCGCGCGTGTGAGGCCGCGAAGAACGCCCAAAAGAGATCGGCCACAAAAAGGAACAGCGCGACAGCCTGAATGAGGATCGCTATTTTGAGCGGGAGGAAGTCGGTCAACATAAGGACGGCCAGGATGATGAGCGATATGCCGAGGTACGCGAAGATGTCGAACCAGATGAGCGCGAAGGACGGTATTTTCCCGGAGAAGTTACGGACATTGATGGTGGAAAGCAGAAAGGGGCTTGAGACCACCAGATACAGTATCCCGATAGAGAGCCACATAAAGAGCGTCTTGCCTTCGGGTTTTTCGCCGCCCTGAAAGAGGATATACGCAAGCGCGATAATGCCTAAGCCGAAGAAAAAGAGGACGAGCCTGAACGCAAGCGATTGATTTCGTGTCATGCCGCTACCCTAACTTGTTCCCGCAGCCGGGGCAAAACTTTATGCCGGCGGACACCTGCGCCCCGCATCTTGAGCACACGTTCCCGAAGCCCGCGCCACCGCCCTGCTCCAGCGGCGAGCCGCAGGAAACGCAGCGCCGCGTTTCCGGCAGGTTGTCGCTCCCGCAGCGGGGGCAGGGGTTATACTTGTTCCCGCAGTAGGGGCAGAAGTTCGAGGTGATGGGGTACTTCTTTGCGCACTTCGCGCAGAACACCTCGCGGCGGCCCGGCGCCGGCGACGCCCCCATTCCAGGCATCGCCCCCGGCGGCGCGAAGCCCTGCCCGGGCATTTGCCCGGGCATTTGCCCTGGCAACGGCATCGGGTGGGGCTGCATCAGCGCCTGGCCTACCCCGCCGCCCCCGCCGAGCATACCGGTCATCGCGGCCGCCCCGAGTATGCCCAGGTCGCCGCCCTGGGTGAGGGCATTGTTCGCCACGCCGAAGCCCTGCTTCTGCTGCCAGGTGTAACCGGCGATGTTCTGCGCGGAGCGGTCGCTCAGCGCGTTGACGATCTTCGCGCCCTCTTCGGTAGTGGAATCCACATCGACCGACGTGATATAGAACCCGGTGAGGAGCATTCCGTAGGTTTCCCAAAACTCCTTCAGCGGGCCTTTGAGGAAACGGGAGAGATCGTCCAGGCGCGCGGAGATGCTCGTAATGCCCACCTGATTGGTCTGCATGAATTGGGTGATCACACTCTTCGTTTTGGCGAGCAGTTCGCCGAGGAAGTGGTCGGTGAGTTCGCTTGCAGTGAACTGAGTCAAGGTACCCACCAACTGCACGAGGAAGCGCTCCGCGTCTTCCACCTTGAGCCCGTAGCGGCCCTGGGCCACGAGGGGCACCATCTCGCCGTACTCCGGGTCCCGGAAGCGCCAACTGACCTTGGTACCGCCGGTGTTCGTGTCCCAGTCGATCGTGAGCGGCGCGGCCTTGTTCACGAACCACACTTCCGCCATAAAGGGATTCTTGCCGCCGAACGGTATGCCGAAAAGGTTCCGCAGCAGCGGCAGGTTTTCGGTGCTGAGGGTATGCTTCCCCGGCCCGAACTTGCCGAGTATCTGCCCCTTCGAAAAAAGAATCGCTTCCTGCGACTCCCGCACAATCAACTGGGTGAAGGTGCTGAGGTTGTTATTTTTGTTCTGCCCGTATTTCCAGGCAAACACATTGTTTTGCGCATCCGGCCATTCAACAAGATCAATAAACGCCATGACAGTCTCCTTTATAGAAAATTTTCCCCTCTACATCCAGAGCACCAGCCCCGCCTGCAGGCGGTCCATTATCAGCATCTCGCCCGCCTTGTGCGCCCAGGGCTCGCAAAAGTAGCGCGCATAATCGCTCCCCCAGGCGGTCGAGGCAAATTCCGCCAGATAGCCGAGCCGTATGCCTATGCCCTTTTTGCCGGGCACGACATCCAGTTTGATCTGCGTGTAGGGGAAGACGAGCGAGGCTTCATCCTTAAAGATGAGGCGCTCTACGCCGGCCGTCAGGCTGCCGACGAAGTACTTGCTGTAAAATGCGTAACCCGCCCCCCCCCCTATACCCATAACAAAGGCGTCGTCCGCAACGTCGACATCAGCGGAGGCGGGCAAATCGTACATCGTTTGATTAAAGGGATAGACAAAGACCCCCTCCATCGTGAAGTTCGCTATGCCCAGTTCGAGATCGGCCTTTATCGCAATGCCGTCTTTGAGGTGTTCGAAGTCGTAGGGGCTCGCGAGCGCCGCCGCCCCCAGGCCGAAGCGGTTGTGCAGGGGGACGGCCCTCCTGCGCGCCGCCGCCTCCTGCCGCTTGCGCTCTTTCCCGGCCTCCTTCGCGCGGCGCTCTTTTTCGATTTCGGCCTGGCGCTGCTGCGCGACCGCCGCCTTTTCCTGCTCGATCCGCCGCAGTTCCTCTTCGTACTGCCGCTGCTTGTCCGCCTCGGCCTTCTGCCGGGCCAATTCCTCGCGGCGGCGGGCGAGTTCCTGCTCGCGGCCCTCGTCGAGCGCCGCCTCCCGCTCGGCATCTCCCGCCTCGGCGTCAGAGGGCGCGCCTTCCCCGGGCGTGAGCGCGGCGTCCGGCGCCGCGTCCGCGCTTCGCGCCGCGGCCGCGGTCTGCGCCGCGGTATCGCGGGGGGCGGCAGGAGCCTTCGCCGCGATTTTTACCGCGGGCGGCAGCACCGCGGGCCACTGCGCCCGCTCTTCTACCCGCCGGCTGTCTTTCGGCACACTCGAGCCCTGCCGGAAAAGGGGCAGACGGCGCACCGGCACTATCGTCATGTACGCGTTGTCGCCGTTTTCCTCGCCCGTCACTTTTATGCCGTTTATGGTGACAATTTTGACGTGCGTGTTCGGCAGGTTATCCACAGGGACATGGGGGAAAATGACGCGGAGATTTTGCGTGCTGTCCACCCCGATGGTATAGCCCCCTTTCAAAAGCAACTGCGCCTGCAGGGTGAAGGTCTGCGTGGCGACCACACGATCGCGGTCGTCAACAAGCGCCGCGGTTATGTGATACTCTTTCAGCCCCTCGAAGTGCGGCACCTTTTCTTCGTTGAACGCCGCGGGGATCGGCGCGTATGGCCACGAGCCGAAACCCCAGGCGCGGTTGTTGCGCGCCGCGACCGCGTTCGCCTTTTTCAGGCCGGAGGCCACGTCCTTCAGCATACTCTGCGCCACGCTGAAGTCGATGCCGCGGCGCAGGCTGATCGAAAACTCGAGGGACGCGGTTTCCGTTTCATAATCGGGGGAGCCGAACTGTTTCGGATTCGGGGTGTAGTAAATTTCAAAAGGAGGATGATCGACAAAGAGTTGTTCCATCTGGAGCATATTCTGATTCCAGAGCCGGTGCGCGTCACGATCCTGCACCAGTTGAGTACCGGTTCCGATAGAAAACAGGTCTTCCACCGCCTTGCCCGCGGAGCCCATCTTGAGGCTGCGATCGAGTTTTTTCGCTTTGCTCCGATAGGTGAGCGCCTCGAAGGAATTGCCGTTGAATTCGGCGTCGTCCGCCTTTGCCAACTCGGTGCGCGCCTGCACCTTGTTTTGCTGTATGCCTTTCAGAAGCGCGTTCGTTCCCGCCTGGGTTAAAATAACCCCCATATCCGGGAACATACTGTTCAGCAAGATCGGCACCGCCGCTTCACGCAGGTCCTCGCTCGAAAACTCCATCGTGCCGGTGGCAATAAGTTTGTTCGCTTCACCCTCTTCGCTCAGCCCCTGCACAAATTCAATATAGAGTGAATAAATGTTGCGGCCCGTATTGGTAATCTTGCTGGTGACATAATAGTTGACGCCCCTGAACTCGCCGATGCCGGCGGCCTCGTCTTCCGCGGTAAGCGCCATCTGCTCCTGTATGTCTTTGATGATCTGCGCCTGCGTCTCGGCGCGGGCGCTCACCTTCATTTCGGTGAAGCGGTGCAGCCGGTCGTTGATCTGCTGCGTCACCACCGTCCGCGCCCAGGGAATGCCGGCCGCGTTTTCGAGCACGGTTTCCAGCACCGCCACGCTGACATCGCCGCGGCCTTTGCCCGCTTCGTATAGCGCATTCTCGGCAGCCGACAGCGCGGCAGATGGCCGCACGACAGCCGGCTGCGCGACAGCCAGGAAAAAGAGCAGCGCAGGCACAGAGCGCATCTTATTCATTTTTCTTGAAATCATTTTTGACCTTCTTTTGCATGCTTCGCAGGCCCGGCAGTATGCTTTTGCACCACCACAGCATAAACGCGTTCCGCGATTTCCGCGGCAGTACCGCCTCGGACGATACGCGGATATAATCCTGCGCAAGCGAATCCTGAAATGTTTTGGTGTCTACCCGCGTAATGCGTACCGTGGGATCGTCACCATACAGATCCATATTCATCCGGTTGAATTGAACATTGATGTTTTGCGTTGTGTCCGCGTAGGATTTTTTGCCGGTCGTACGAATCTGCGCGTTCAGGGGAATCTCTTTCCTGTCGAGCACTTTTCCTTTGTCGTTGACCAGTTCCGCAGTTATGACAAACGTTCTCGGTTTTGCAAGCAGCGCCGCGTTCCAGGGCCAATCGCCGAAGCCCCAAATTTCTTCGCGCTTCGTTTTTTTCAGATTGTTGAAAATGATCGCGAGTACTTTTTGCATGGTTTGAAACTCTACGGACTGACGCAGCGTTATGCTGAACTGCAATGCCGCTTCGTTGGCCGCATAGTCAGATTGTCCAAACTGTACCGGCTTCGGAATAAAGATGACCTCGAAAGGAGGGTGCATATTGTAATGCGACTCGAATTGTTTCATCATCGTTTCAAATTGCGCGCGGCGGTCCCGGTCTTCCCTGAGCGCCGCGCCTGCCCCCGTGCTTTCCCATTCCTGCTCGGTAGAGGCAAGCAGGTTGATTGCCTCCAGTTGACTCGAGTCGAAGGCGACCGCGTTAGTCAGATAGATCAGCCGCTCGACCGAATTGCCCTGTTCAGCCGCAATCCCCTTTGCCAGGCTGACTGCCCCCTGCGCCTCGTTTTCGGACACGCGCAGGATTGCCGCCTTGCCCTCTTCCGTCAGCGTAATCCCCATGCCGCGTCCGCTTGCCAGTTCAATGAAGGCCTCCTTGAGCGGCTCGAGCGACCGGAACCCCGCCAGGCTGACCGGCTTGTTGAAAGAGGAAACCAGTTCACCGGACGCGGCCTTCACTATGTTCAGAATTAGATTGAAATCACCCTGATTGATCCGCTCGATTATACCGGTAAGCAAATAGTCCGCGTTTGCCAATTCACCTATCGCAATATACTCGTTTGTTTTTTGCCTGGCCGCCTGCGCCGCTGTCTTCGCCTGCGTCTGCAGCACTTGATTCAAGGTCTGACGATCAACGATCCGCATCCTGGTATATGTTTGAAAATCGCTGGTAAGATTACTCTGCACAAAATTGACAAGCCACTGCTCGGTTTCGGGAAGCGTTGTCTTCTTGCCGTCCCTGCTCTCGGGCTGCAGCACGGCAAGCGTCTTCCCCTCGCCGCCCTTACCGGGTTCGGTGTAAGCGCCCGTAAACGCCGCTTTCCTGCCGGGGCCGGAGGCACAGCCCCCCACCACGGCGAGCCCCGCAAGAAGGCCGCACAGTACCGCCCCCCCGTTCCTGCCGAAAATGCCCCTTCGCCCCGAAGGGGCACGTATAATTGACATAAGCACCTCGTAATTGTGTATTTAATACGTATTAGCAAAATCGGCGGAAAATGTCAAGAGGGGGGCGGGGGCGTCAGGGCAGCGGGGCGTCCGCGATGCGCACACGGGCGCCCGGGTGTATGTCCGCGCGCGTGAACCAGCCCTGCGGGACCTCGAGCGCGTAGCGGGCAGAGCGGCGCGACTGTACGGGGCGCAGGCTCTGCGGCTCCATGTCGCGGATTTCGAGAATCGTGCCGTCACCGGCAATGAAAGCAATCGAGAGGGGAATCAGGGTGTTTTTCATCCAGAACCCGAGCACCTGATCCTGTTCAAAAATGAAAAGCATGCCCTTGCCGTCCGCGAGGGATTTTCGGAACATAAGCCCCTTCTGCCGCTCCTCGGGCGTCTCCGCCACTTCCACTTCAAGGGGCGTCTGTTTTTCGTTCGTTTCTATGATGATGGTCTTAATTTTCAATGTCTGCTCCGCGCAGCTGAGGCTCAGCGCCGCGGCAAGAAACGCGGCCAGCGGCCCGGTCACTTTTGTACGCATACCCGGAAAACTCCTAAAAATCATTCAAAAATTCCTCGCGCAGCAGAATTTCCCGCGCGGCCTTTACCTGCGACTCGTCCTGCAGGGTCTGAAAAACCGCCTTGTCAAGGTATTTTACCGTGAGTGGGCGTTCGAGCGAGACTCGCGTCGTCTCGTCCTCCCAGATCGCCTGACGCGGCTCGAAGACCTCTGGCTCGCCGTACTTTTTTACGAGCGCGGTGTACACCGAGTAGTGATCGATACGGCCGGCATTGAGGCTGAATGTCATGCTGAATACCGCCCCCTCCCGCAGTTGAAAAAACGCGCGCGTGACGAAGGAGCGTCCCTGGCTTTCCACGAGCGTCTCCTCGCGGATTGGGATGAACTGCACGTCCCTATCCCCCTGAAAGAGGAACAGATCGTCCGCCGCGAGCGCGTCTTTGAGCGCGTCCAGCGCCATGCCGAGACTGTAGGCCCTGAACTGCCGGGGCAGGAACGTTTCCTCGCTCTCATAGACGGCCTCGGGAAGCGTCCGCCCCCCCGCCGCGGGGGGCTCCTGGCCAGCGAGCCCCCCCCCAAGGAGGGAAAAACCAAGCGCCGCGGATACTAAGCGCATACGATTCATTACTTTTAGTATCGGCAAATGCGCCCATTGTTTCAAGCCTCCGCCGGTAAAATTTCTTTTTGAAAAAATGAAAAAAAACTTGACCTTTTTCTTTTTTATTAGTATGTTAATAGTAACACTGCTGGTGTAGTAAAAGTGATCGAAAGGTTGCGTTCTTTCCGGGGAAACCTGGACGGGCTGTGCCGGTAGTTACCTCCCTGGTTTCCTCACCTCCTTTTCCAGGGAGGTTTTTTTTCTCTAAAACGAGCGCCGCGCTTCGCTTTTTGTGCGGGCAGTCAAGTCTGATGCCTGGCCACTTGACTCATACAGCGCGGGAAGCGCTATACTCATGCATACGCGCCGCCGCGGCTTTGACGGCGGCGCAAGGGTACAAGGGGGGTAGTATGCTGAACAATACCAACGCGGCCGGCGAAATCATTCTCTACAAAAGCGCCGACGGCTCCATCAGGATAGAGGTGCTCCTGGAAGACGAGACGGTCTGGATAACACAGGAACAGATGGCGGCGCTCTTTGGGAAGGGAAGATCGACCATTACCGAACACATAAAAAACATCTTTTCTGAAGGTGAACTTCAGGAAGAAGTGGTATGTCGGAATTTCCGACATACCACTCAACATGGGGCGATACCCGACAAAACGCAGGAAACGCAGGTCAAACATTACAACCTCGACGTTATTATCTCCGTGGGCTACCGCGTAAAGTCACGGCAGGGTACGCAGTTCCGCGGGACAAGCCGCGGAATGACGATCACTGGCGCCCCCCTAAAACGACCGCCGCCATGTCACCTTGAAGTTGACATCGTCGAGGAACCAGTTTTCCACATGGAGGGGGGTGATGTTCATGCTGATGTCGACGAGGGGGCTGTGCATGTCCAGGCCGATGTCCGGCTCGATGCGGAGGCCGCCTGAGGCGGGGTTGTTTTCGTCGTAACGGAACGAGACCATGGCCTGCGCGAACATATCGGAGCCGATGTACTTGCCCAGCAGGATAGAGGTGTTGTCGAAGAAGGTGCCGGCCCGGTACGCGCTGCCGCCCTCCGTGCCTGTGCCGATCGTCTGGAAGAGGGCGTTTTGCAGCAACTGGGTGCGGAACGAGAGCATGTCGAGGCGCAGGAAGTCCCGCAGGCCCCGCTGCATACGGCGGAAGAGGGTGAACTGCATGAGCGCGTCCGTCGCGCCCGCGATGATCTGGTTCCCCGCCTCGCCGCTCTGGGTGCCCGTCACATTTTGCCCGAGTATGTTGAAAATCTCCGCCTGCGAGAGCGAGGGGGTCGACTCGAAGCGGGCGGTAAAGGACGAGAGGTACGCGTTGTCGATAATCATCGAGATCGTCACCTCGCCCTCCTCGTCCGAGTGGTCGCGGATCTCCGCGCGGGCCGAGATGCGGGGGTTGACGCGGGCCTCGTTCTCGTTGAAGAAGAGCGTCCCCTCCCGTATGTAGAAACTCCGCTCGAAGTAGAAAATCTCCCCGCTCCGCAGCGACACGTCCCCCTGCACGGCGAAGCGGCCGATCAGGTTGTCGAAGGTAATCGTCAGGGCGGAGCCGAGGTCGGCATAGGCCTGCAGGATCGGCATCTGCGGGTTGGGCCAGAGGAACTCGACCTTGCGGCCTGTTTTCACGGTAAGGTTGACGGCGGTACTGAGGTTCCCCCTGGGGGGCCCTATGCCCCGGCCGCCGCCCAGTTTGCTCATGTCCATGGCGGCGACGGTGTCGTTCAGGGTGACTTCCCCGGTTACCGAGACGATCTGGTCCTCGAGGTGGATGGCCAGGCGCCCCTCGCCGCGGCCCGAGGCGCTCACCGGGCCTATGCTTATCCGCGCGGGGACCGCGGTTTCGGACGGCACATCAATGTTGATCGTCATGACGCGCGGCGCCCAGCGCTCGAAGCGGAAGAGGGCCTCCGCGATCCCTATGCCATCCCCCACGGCGCAATCCACCGGCCCGAGCGCGATCTCGCCCCCCGCGACCCGGGCCTCGAAGGGCTCCGGCCGTATCGGCTCGGCGAGGAACTTCGGCACGGCGACGCGGACGCTCGTGCCCCGGATGCGGCCGTTGAACTCCGGATCGCTCATCGAGCCGGATATGCGCAGGTCAACATTGGCGAAGCCGGATGTCACGCGGATCGCGTTTTCGTCCCGGGCGGGCATGAAGCGCCAGAGCGCGGCCAGATCCGCGTACATATTCCGCGTCTCGAGGGCAAGCGCCTTCGCGGTGAGCGTCCCGGTGATCGCGCCGCGGAGCGGGGAGGGGGCCACGAGGGCCGCGTAGAAGTCGCCGCTTTCAAAGTACCGCATGCGGATGAGGTTGGAAGGCCCCCCCGACACGGAGACGCTCCGCTCCATGCCGCCGCCCGCCCCCTTCCCAAGGCGGCGCTCCACCCGCAGGCTGAAGGGCTCCTCCGCGGCCAGGTCCCCCCAGGCGGCGCGGCTCACCGTGATCGTCCCGGAGAACGCGGAGAGGCCCTCGGCCGCGCCGCGCCAGGCCCTGAAGGGGGAAAAGGCCGCCTCGACGCTGAAGCCCGCGGCCAGAGCCCTGCCCCCGAGCACCCCCTGCACGGACGCGCTGCACTGGGCGCGGGAGGCGGCGCGGTCTATGCGGATAAGCGGCGCGTCAACGCGGAAGTCCTGCCAGTCCAGGCTGAGGTCCCGCACCGAGGCCTCGTCCTCGCTGAAGGCCGCGGAGAGGGCCCCGCTGAGGGTCGAATCCCCCCAGCGGAACGAGAAGGCCGCGAGGTTGAGGTCGGCGCGGAACGACTCGAGGGACGAGCCCCGCAGACGGAGGTTCCCGGTGGCCGTCCCCGGGGGGATCGCGCCGTTAAAACGCGAAAAGCGCATCTCCTTGCCGAAGAGCGTGGCCGTCACCATGCCGTCCTCGTAAGCGGCGTCGAGGGCATACTGCTCCCTGCGGCCCGCGTCGAAGGCGGAGAGCGAGACGCGGGGGCGCAGGTAGCCCTCCTCCCAAAAGAGCCAGCCGGAGCCCTCGAGCGCCCCCTTCCCGTCATCAAAGGTGATCGACTCGAGCACGATGCCGTTTTGGTCACCCTGTCCCTTTAGGGTGATGTCGGCAGGCGCGGCCCCGGGGATCGCGAGCCCCGTCACCTGGAGGCTGTCGATGCGGGCCTGCCAGTCATCCTTTGTATTGAAACGAAAACTTGACGACAGTTTCGTCAGCGCGAGCCCGGCGCCGGACGGGAAGGGGACGTTTTCGGTCTGCAGATACCCCGCGTAGCCATCCTCATGCCCTATGTAGGCCTCGATCCCGTAGGAACCGCGCAGGCTGAGGGCCCGGCGCTCGAGCAGCACCCCGTCAAAATAGTAGGTGAGGTTTTTCCATGTGGTCCCAAAATAAAATGAAATGTCCTGCATATCCGCGAAATCGGCGTAGCCGGCCAGTTCCGCCTCGCCGCGGGGCCACACGATGCGCCCGGCCTCGATGTCGACCCGCCGCTCCGTCCCTGACACCGACATGACGAAGAGGAGGTTGGGCTTGCCCTGCCAGGCCGCGACAAAGCGGGTGGCATTGTAGAGGACATGGGAAAAGTCAGTGTTGATAAAGATATCCGCGGTAATGGAGATATTTTTCGCCGCGTCGCGCGCCGGAGCCCCCAGATCCGGAGCGAAGGGCCCCGCAAGGTTGATGATATCCTCTGCGGAAAATGAGTCGAGGGTCAGGCTGGTTTGAAAATGCCGCGGCGCGCGGTCGTAGGCCCCCTCGAGGGAGAGGAAGCTCGTGCGGACATCATCCCAGGACTCGACGTTGCGGTAGCGGATCGCCTCCGCGCGGAACGAGATGCCCCCCTTCTCGCGGACGAGCGCGGCGTTGAGCCCGTTGAGGGTGACCGTGCCCACCGTGCACTCGTCCCCGAAGAGGCTGATGGCCCCCCCCCGCGTCGACACGGTGAGGGCCCCGGAGACCGGCAGCGCCCCCCCGCCCTTCACGCGGCGGAGGCTCAGGTCCGTAAGGCGCAGTTCCCCCGCGGGCGCGAAGGGGGCGAGGCCGACCCGCCCGCTAAAAAAAACGCTCCCCCCGCCTGACGCGAAGCGCGCCCGGTTCACGGCGGCGCGCCGCTCGTCCCCCCGTACGTCGAGCGAAAACACCCCCCGGTTAAGCGTGACGACCCTCTGCGCGTCCCCCGGGGTCCGCTCGGGGAAGGCCCCATCCAGCGTGACGCGGTACGACGCCTGCCCGGAGGCGTCCCGCTCGAGCGCCGCCTCGCCGGAGAAGGCCATGTCGAGCCAGGGCGCGTAGGCGGCGAGGGCCCCGTCGAGGCGCAGCATCCCCGAGGGGCGAAAATCCCGCATGCTCAAAGCGGCCGCGCCGGATCCGGAGCGCAGGTGGTGCCGCGCCGTTACCGCGAGCGCCTTCTTCGCGAAGGTCCCCTCCGCCGTCAGTTCGTCGTCCTTCATGCTGACATGGCAGATGAAGGGCCGGATATCGAATGAGGCACCCCGCGCACGGGAGACGCCGAGCCAGGCCTCGCCGCGCCCCAGGTCCCCATCCAGGGTCCCGTTCACTTTGACGCTCGTTTCCGCATGGCCTTCGAGCGCGGCAAGCGGGCCCTCTCCCGCGGGCAGCAGGCCCTCCGCGTTGGCGCGGCAGAGAAACGCGAGGGTCCCGCCCGAAAACGAGGCGTCCAGATTGACGGCCGCCGCCTCGACCGGAATGCCGGCGATTGCCCCGCTGTAGGTTCCGTTCCGCACACGGACGAGAAAGCCCTCGGGAAGCAGCGTGTTTAAGGTGATGGAAATATCCCGCGCGCCGGGCGGCGCTTTTTCACCCTTGCCGGCGAAGGCCCTGAAAAAAGCCGCGATCTGTTCGGAGGAGCCTTCGAGCGCGGGCGAGTCGAGGCGCAGGCTCGTGAGCGCCCGCAGGGGGTCCTCGCGCCCCCGCCGAATGAGGGCGCCGAGATTCCAGCCCAGGCGCAGGCGCTCGACCCGCAGCGTGGGCCCCCCGCTCTCCCGCGTCGTGATTACAAGCCCGCGGAGGTCGAGCCCCCCCAAAAGCGAGGCCCCGGCCGCCCGGTAACTGAGCCGCAGGCCCAGCGCCGCCTCCGCCTGCCCCAGCGCCCGCGCCTGCAGCGCCGCGCTCTGGCGCTCCGCCGCCTCCTGCACCGGCCGCAAAAGCAGGGCCGTCCCCGGCAGCAGCAGCGCAAAAACGAGTATCTGTATGCGGATATAGGCAAAGCGCTCCCATAAGGGTGCGCCGCGCTCCCATAGGGGAGCATGCCGGTTCAGGTGCGAGGGCATGGTAGTTATAGTACCAGTATCGGCAGAAAAGGGGAAGGGGGGGATAGGGAGTGGGGAGTGGGGAGTAGGGAGTGGCTTGCGCGACTCTCGTCATTCCGCGGCTTGGAAACGGGACCGAGCGGCAACGCCGCGAACAGTTCGAAGAACTGCGTGCGCGTTCAACGCGCCCCCCTCTCCCCCGCGGAATCTTGCGAAAGCAAGACTCCGCGCTTAAAGCCTAAACTTGTCCCATAACTTAGATTAAGAATTTATCCACAGATTTACACAGATAATCACCGATTTTCACCCAATTAAAGACACGATTAGTAATAAAAAATCTGTGGATACATTTTGAGCCCCCTCCGAAAAGTCAGCAATTAAGTAAGTAAACGCGAATGAACGCTAATGTACACGAATTTACGCGAATA
>JAISTO010000191.1 GCA_031272575.1 Treponema sp.
CTTTGAATAATTCGATGAAAAATTCGCGTGATTTCACGCTTTTCGAGGCTGCTTTTGGAGTTTTTAGAGTAAATTTTTGCGGTAAAACCGCAAAAATCTCTAATTTTCAGTGCGCTTTAGTCAAAGCGCTACAAACTCATAGGAGGAGGAACCATGAACGTTTTGGTTATAGGCGGCACCGGTGTTATAAGCACCGAAATTGTGAACCGTCTCAATCACCTTAACTATGGGGTGACGGTTTTTAATCGCGGGCTGCGGAAGGCGCGTTACGACGCGCGGCCTGAAGTCATCAAGGGTGACAAAAAAGACGCGGCCGCGTTTAAGGCGCTCCTGGCCGGGAGGACTTTCGACGCGGTTATCGACATGATTTCCTACAACCCCGACGACGCCGCGCTCACGCTGGACGCGCTGTCACAGAGCGGGGCGCACTTCGTCTTCACCTCGACGGTGGCGGCCTACAAACGCCCGGCGCGGCACGTGCCGTTCCGCGAAACGGACGAACTGTTTTCGGACGACTCCGTCTCCCCGTACGGGTACCACAAAGGCCGCATGGAAGCGTACCTGCGCTCCCGCATGGCGGATTTTCCCCTCACCATTATACGCCCCTCGCTCACCTTTGGGCTGGGCAGCAAAAATGTCGGCGTTATGCGGAACAACTACGGCATCGTCGAGCGTATCCGGCAGGGGAAGCCCATCGTGGTTTTTGGTGACGGCACTAACCCCTGGGCCTGGACCTGGGCGGGAGACCTGGCAAAGGCCTACGCCGCGGTGCTTTGCCGCGGTGTCTGCTACGGGCAGATCTATCACGCCACAAGCGACGATGTCCATATTTGGGATGACCTTTACACCGAGTTCGGAAGACGGGTCGGCGCCTCTCCGCGCCTTATTCATATTTCCACCGAAATGCTGATGGCCGCGGCCCCGGAGGTCTTCGGCCATGTGGCACAGGAAAAAAGGTACTGCGGCGTTTTTTGCAACGATAAGATACGCGCGGCGGCCCCGGAGTTCGTGTGCGGCTATCGCTTAAGTGATATAGTGGACGCGCTCTGCACCTGGTACGAAGATGACGCGGAAGCGCGCGTCGTGGACCCGGAGCGGGACGCGCTTGAGGACGCGCTGGCCGAGGGCTACGGCCGCTGCATGCACATTTTCGGCAGGTCCAGCAGCGCTTCCTCGTAGGCGGCGCCGCGGGCGGCGGCGGCTTCCGGCGAAAAAAACGTTGCCGCAATGTGAGCGCGGCGCGCGGCTGTGAGCGCGGCGATGGCCTCGCGGCGGCGGGGCAGGGCCCTGAGCGCGTCAGGGCTTGCGTCGGAAAGGCCCTCGACCGCGAGGCCGGGGGGGCTGCCCGGCGGGCGGAGGCGGTAGTTGGCAAGGCCGGGGTACCTTTCGAAGCGGCTTGCGAACCAGGCCGCATAGAGCGAGAGGCGGCGGTCGCTTAGCACCTGGCCCCCGTCCGTGTCACGGGCGCGGAAGGGCTGCCCCCCCAGCAGGGCCCGCAGCGCCCAGGTCTCGGCCGGGCAGAGCCGCGCGCTTTCCGCCAGGGCGCGGTCCTCGAAGACGGCCCCCTTAAAGTGAGTCTTCAGGCCGGGGAAGGCCAGATCGAGCCCCGCTATCCAGATTGACGAGGGCCGCAGGGTCCGCGCGAAGTCCCAGGCCGTGGCCGCCACGGAGCCCCCGGCAGCCAGATCACCCTTGCGGTCGACCCGCTCCTCGACGCGGCGCCCCAGCGGGAGGGACGAGCCTGCCAGGAAGACCCCGGCAAAGGGGCGCCTGAGGCAGGGCGGGTACACGGCAGGCTCCGCGACGAGGGACGTCTCCGGCGCGTCCTGGCGGTCCAGATGGCGGTAGTTCCAGTACTGCGGGTCCACCGACACGACGAAGTCCGGCGCGATGCCCCGCGCCAGCAGGAAGCGGAGGCTCGTGTCCACCGCGATGACGAGGCAGCGCTCCCAGGCGTCTCGCAAGAAGGGCCCGGCGTCGTCGAGCGAGGGCCCCCCGGCCGCGAGAAAAACCGGCGCGGCGCCCTCGAGCAGCCCCTCGAGGCGGCATACCCCCGGCAAGTCCCGCAGCGCGGGAAGGTTTGCCTTGAGGTTGCGCTCCCACCTTCCGCCGAAGGCCCGCGCCGTCGCCTGATTCACCCCCTGCCGCGATGCCCAGGTGTGCGCCTCGGCCTCCACCGCGGCATAAAAGTCCCTGTCCAGGCTGACAAGCGCGCGGTTCTTCACGATGCGGGGGGGGCCGGACGGGGTGCCGGACGTGTCATCACCAAAAACTCCAAGAGCGCTGGAGATTTTTGCGCCAGTACCGAGGATGAGTATCAACTTTGGATACGAAAGGAGGCCGCGCAGATCGCGCACGGCAAAGGCATGGCGCAGGATTTCGCGGTGTTTTTCTATGATGATGAGGGGGCGTTCCCCGCCCGCCGCGCTCAACGCGCCGGCGAGGGCTTCCGCCTCGTAGCCGAGGCCGAAGCCGAGCACGAGAAGCGGCCCCGCGCCGGACGCCGCGGCCTCCGCGGCGCGCCGCGCCTCGCGACACGGGTCGCGCGGGGAGTGCAGGGAAAGGCCCCGCACCTTGAGCGCGGCCTCGCCCGAGGCGGTTTTTCCGGCGCAAAGTTCTTCCGGGGAAAAGGCGTCGTCTTCCCGCTTGCGCGACTCCGCCTCGAGCCCCGCAAACCTGCGGGCCGCCTCCCAGTTCGCTTCGGCAATGCCCATGCGCTTAGCCTAGCAGAGGCGGGAGTATTTTTCAAGACGGACGCCTCCCGACACCCTATACACGTATATAATGATATATACACAGGAGGTTGGTATGGCGTATATTCCCAGACATCACATTACAATTATAAAGGTCCCCATCATGGGGCCGATTTCGGAGAAGGTGGGGTGGTCGCTCTTCGGCATATTCAGTGTCATCACCCTGATAACGCTGGTGCTGGGGCTGCTCCCTATCACCTTCGTGGCCGGCCTCGTAAAAAAAGCGGGTTAACCAGTACTTTCCCTACTCCCCGAAGATGATACGCTGTTTCAGCAGTTTCTCCCGCGTCTCTATCTGCATACGCAGATACTCCATCGGGCGGCCGCCTTTGATGCGGTTACATGAACCGCAAAGCAACTGGTAGTTCTCGTAGTAGTCGCCGCCGCCTTTTGACTTCGGCACGATGTGGTCGATTTCCAGATTCCAGATGTCAAACTCGTGTCCGCAGCCGTTGCACAGGCCGTTCTGCTCCCGGTACAAACGTTCTTTCACGCTCTTGCTGTCAGGCGCGATTGCTTGTATGTCCGTGCGGACGGGGATTTTGTCCGTAGCGATAAAGTCCTTGAACATTCCCGCGTCATCGCTTAAGCGGTCAATCAGAATCTTCACCGGCTGCTTCTCAATGTCGATGCCGATCCACTTGCGCCCCAGTTGCTGCGCCGCGACACAGGTTGTCGCGCATCCGCAGAACGGGTCAAGCACGATGTCGCCTTCGTTGGACGACGCCTTGACGATGCGGTGCAGGAGCGCCAGCGGCTTTTGCGTGGGATAGCCCGTGCGCTCTTTGCTTGAAATCTGTCCGCCGGAGGGAATATCATACCACCAGTCGCTGGGGATTTTTCCGCTTTCGTATTCCTCAATGTCTTTCCCTTGAAACGGAATGCCGCGCTGCTTTGTTTCAGAATACGAACGCCGTTCAAGAGTTGCCG
>JAISTO010000196.1 GCA_031272575.1 Treponema sp.
GATTTTCACCAAATTAAAGACACGATTAGTAATAAAAAATCTGTGGATACATTTTGAGCCCCCTCCGAAAAGTCAGCAATTAAGTAAGTAAACGCGAATTAAGGGAAGACCACGGACGACACGGCAATGTATTACCGCGGCTGCACGGATTTTCGATTCGATTGTCCGTGTGATCTTATCGGTCAGCCGATTCGCCATTCCTTCGCAATCTCCGAGGGGCTTGCTATGCTAAACCGTGACGGAGCGGCTTTGCCCCGAAGATTCCCATTCGGATAATGCCGCTTGTTGCCGGTTATTAAAACCGCGCCGGCGGTTTTTGCGGTTTCGTAAAACTTTCGATCCGCTTCATCGGTGAAGGGAACAGCACTCGGCAGAGCGGTGATTGAAATCCCATACCGTTCTATTTCGCGCAGCAACAACGCGGTTTTTTCACCTGAAAACTTGAATTTTGGCCGGTTAAGCACATCCCGGTATTCCTTTAGGCAGCGGAAATCGTAACAGGGAATTAACAATCCCAGAGGCATAAGTGAAATAATTCTCGCGGGAGTTCCCAACGGATTCCAGAGTGCTGACACAAGAACATTGGTATCCAACACCGCTTTTTTTACCGGCATCGAGATTTCGCCTTGCTTTTTTTTCGGGCGGCCTGGATCTCGGCTTCGATTTCCTCGTCCGAGAGCGGGCCGCGCTGTTCAGCCTCCTCCCAGATGCTGTTGAGCAGCCGCATACATCGGGCCTGGCGTATCATCGCCGCGGTCTCGTCAAAGCCCTGTGCGTTAACGCTGATCATAATGGCCGTGGGCCTGCCATTGTTTGTAATGACGACTTCGCCCTCTTTATCGAGTTTTTTCCACACACCTTTAGATGACGTGGAAAGTTCCCGGACGGACAAATATTCCATAGTATCTCCTATCAGATGATAATATAGCGTATTATCAGATAATTGTCAAGCACTTCATTTTTCCCGGCCGTCACCCGCCCCTTTGGGGACAGATTCCGCGGTCAAGCCGCGGAATGACGGGGGGGGGCAAACCGCGGAATGACGGGAAATCCTCTATGCGTTTATCGTGCTCCCCTACTTCTCCCAACTGCACGAGACCGTGCAGGAAAAGTCCTTCGCTTCCGTGGAGGGGAGTTTGTCGGCGCTGAGATTCACGGAAACGCGGAAGGGGCGTTTGCGGAACGCGCCGTAGAGGGAGGCGGTCCAGAGGGGGGACTTTTCGGGAGCGAGGGTGCAGGCGGCTTTTGTTTTCACCTGGAAGGGGCCGGGGTATGCGTAGAGTTCGGCGGCGAGTTTCGCGCTGCTCATACCCACCAGACCAGAGTCCCCGCCGCTGAAAAGGGGGACGGGGAAGGGCTGGGGCAGGTGATCCGCGCGGGACTTCAGGGTGAGGCCGGCGGAGAGCGCGGTACCGAAGGGGCCTATGTTGAAGGCAGCAAGGGCATCGTACGAATCGAGGATGGCGTTGAGGTCCCGCGCGTCCCGGTCGGCACTGAGTGTGACGCGGCTCGGATGAGGTATCCAGGCCGCGGCGGCGGAAAGCGGGAGTTTCTTCGCGCTTTGCGCTTGAAAGCGCCAGTACAGGGAGGCGCTGCTTTGGTTCGGCTTTGCGTCCCATGCGGCCCCCCGCAGGGTGCCGCTTACCCGGAAGAGGCTCGACCGCTTGCCCCGGCGCTCCGCTTTGACCGCCAGCCGCCCCCCGGCGCCGGGCGCGGCGCCGTCGCGGCCCACGTAGCGGCTCGTCGCCGCGTCCGCCGCGAGCGAGACCCGCCATGCGGCCAGGTTCGCGCTGAGCCCCGCGTTGACGTAAACGCCCCGGCCGAACGCGAAGGCCTCCGAAAAGGCCGCGTCCGCCGCGAGACTCCCCCAGGGCGCCGCCGCGCTGAGGCTGCACGCGAGGAGGTCGAAGTCCCGCTCCGGGAGCGGCGGCTTTTCGCTGAACCAGGCCGTCGCCTGCCGCGGCGGAAGTTTCCACCCGGTATAAAAACCCTCGGCATTAACGGTGATGGTATCCGTCCAGCGGGTCCTCAGGCCGGCCCCGTACGCGCCCGCCAGGGTGTCCATATCCAGGCTGGCGTAGGCGAAGCCCTCCAGGTCCGGCAGCCGCGCGTGGTAATCCGAGAGCGCGAAGACCGGCGTGCCCGCATAGAGATACCCCTCGTTTTTCACCGATGCCGTGGGCTCGGTGCGCATATCCCGCAGCGAGGGGGCATGGTTTTCCGCGAAGGGAGCTGCCTTCTGCCAGACATTGCGGATGCGGGCCCCCAGGCCGTACTCCTCGAGGGGGCCGAAGAGGAGCCGCGAGCCCCAGGGCTTGTAGTAGAGGCCCCCCGCCGCCCCAAGCGCGCCCGTCTTGAACGCGTCCATGCTCTCCGCGTCCTGAGGCAGGTTCCGGCGGTCCAGCGCCTCCGCGCGAAGGCGCAAGCCCTCCCAGCCCGCAAGCCCCGCAAGCGGCTCGAGGCGCAGGTCAAGCCGGTTTGAGAGGAGCCCCCCCCGGTCAGTCCCCTTCGCAAAAAGGGCCGAGCCCTTCCAGAACAGGTCCCAGCGCGGCTGCCACCCGTCCTCCGCCAGGGCCTGCACGGCACATACCGCGAGGCCGAGTATCATCATCATCCTGATTTTATTTTTCATACCCTGTATACGGCTTCCGCGTACACTTTTTTGTCACTTTCAGAAAAAAAATGATGAAAAAAGAATTATTCCATAGCATTCCTAAACTTTGCGGAGTTTAGGCCCGTCATTGCCGGGCTTTCTCTCCGTCAGAGGGGGAAAATGCCGCGCTTGTGGCGAGTAGATTCCGCGGTCAAGCCGCGGAATGACGGAGGGCATTGTCACTTCGTGCCGGTCACTTCGTGCCTTGACAAAGTCATCCTGCTGCGGTTTTATAACATAAATGATAGTTCGTGAAATTGAGGCGCGAAGCCTCGTTACCAAAACGCGGGTGCCCGCGGCCGATTACTGCATCAATCCGTATATCGGCTGCCCGCACCGGTGCGTGTACTGTTACGCCGAGTTTATGAAACGTTTCACCGGACACAGTGAACCCTGGGGCGAATTTGTCGATGTGAAGCACTGCGCAAAAAAAATCAACGCCGCGGTATATGCGGGCCGCAGCGTCGTGTTCAGCACCACTACGGACGCTTATAACCCGTTGGAAAAACAGTACGGCGTTACGCGGGAGGCGCTGTCCGCGTTTGCCGGCTCGAAGGTCCGCGTGTCTGTGCTGACAAAATCCGATCTCGTGCTGCGTGACATCGACATTCTGAAAAAGTGCGCGGATGCGGAGGTTGGGTTTTCGATGGCCACTGTGGACGACGCCTTCCGCAAGAAAATCGAACCGGGCGCGCCATCCATCGCAAAACGGGTGAACGCGCTGCGCGTACTGCGGGAGGAAGGCATTAAGTGCCATGTCTTCGTGTCGCCGATTTTCCCGGAAATAACCGACTACAAAGCCATCATCGACATGTGCGCCCCCTACACCAGCGAGTTTCACTTCGAGAACCTCAACCTGCGCGGCTCGTTCCGCCCGCGCGTCCTCGATCTCGTGGCCCGCGTGGACCGCCGGCTGCTCCCCTTTTACGATGACATCTACCGTCTGCGGATAGGCGTGTACTGGGACGCGCTCGAAAAGGAAATCATCGCCTGCTGCGCGGAGCGCGGCCTCAAGTGCGTGTCATACTTTTACCACGAGCGCATACGGAAGTAACGCCGTACGCGGGGCACAGGGGGGCTACCCTCTTGACAAAAATTCACACTTTTGCCATACTTATTATAGACAGTCTAGCGTTGTGGAAAAAGGCCGTCTATGACGGCCTTTTTTTTAAGGAAAGCGAATGAAGTACACGCCCCGAAATGGACGGGACGATGCGCTGGCGGAAACCCTCGAGCCTGTGCTGAAAGGTTTGGGCCTGTGTCTTGTCGAGGCAACGGCCTCGCGGCACAAGGGCGGGTGTCAGGTAAGGTTGATTCTTACCAAGCCGGACGGGATAGGCACGGAGGAGTGCTCCCGCGCCCACAAAGCGGTCGTGCCGCGCCTCGAACTGCTCCTCGAAACCCGCGGCTTCTCGCTCGAGGTGTCCTCGCCGGGCATAGCGCGGCAGATAAAGGACGCGTCCGAGTTTGCCTGCTTTACGGGCCGGGGGCTGCGGTGCTTCGTTACGGATCAGGCTGGCTGGATTGCCGGAACCATTCTCGCTGCGGACGAGAAGGCCGTCACCCTTGAAGGAGAAGGGGGGCAGGTGACTCTCGCTTACGAGCGCATAGGCAAGGCACGGCTCGATGCGGAGTATGACCGCGCGGACCATACAAAGCAAGGAGGAGAAAAAAGTGGCCATTGATATGGCGGATGTTATTCATCAACTCATTCAGGACAGGGGCATGTCTTTAGATCTGATACTAAAGACAGTGGAAGAGACCCTCCTTTCGGCCTACAAGCGGAGGTTCAACAACGCTGACAACGCCGAAGTGCGAATCAGCGACGACTACGAGGTGTCGCTCTTCGCCAAAAAGGAGATTGTCGACGGAGTCTATAACCCGGCCATCGAGATCGATCTTGAAGAGGCGCAGGAGTTAGACCCGGAGGCCGAAATCGGGGACGAGTTACTGATCGAACTCGACCCGAGAGACTTTGATCGCGTCTCGGTGCGCAGCGCGCGGCTCACTGCCCGCCAGTCCATACGGGAAATCCAGAAGGACAGTCTCTTCGCGGAGTACAAGAGTCTGAAAAACGAGACGGTCAGCGGCTATTATCAACGTGAAAGAAACGGGACCATCTATGTTGATCTTGGCCGTGTAGAGGGCATACTCCCCAAAAAGAACCAGTCTCCGAGGGAGATCGGCCTTTTCGGGTCTGATGAAAAGCACATCAACAAGATTACCGCGCTGATCTCGGATGTAAGGAAAACCGATACCGGGCTGCAGATCCTGCTTTCGCGGACGGACCCGAAGTTCGTCGAGGCGATTTTCTCCCGGGAAGTGCCCGAAATTTACGACGAGACGGTCAAGATTTTCAACTCGGTGCGTATACCGGGCTACCGCACGAAGATTGCGGTCACTTCAACAAAAGAGGACGTTGATGCGGTGGGCGCCTGCGTGGGGCTTCGGGGGGCGCGCATTCTTGCCGTCATTAAAGAATTGAACGGCGAGAAAATCGACGTCCTCAAGTACGACATCGATCCCTGCCGCTACATAAAAAACGCGCTCTCCCCGGCGGACGTAAAAGAGGGGAAGGTGGTCATCCTCAACGAGGCGCGCAAAGAGGCGATCGCGGTAGTAACTGACGACCAACTGGCTCTCGCCATAGGCAAGCAGGGTCAAAATGTGCGGCTCGCGAACCAACTCACGGGCTGGCTCATCGACGTCAAGACCGAGGCGCAGTTCGCGGAGTTGGGCATAAGCGCCGAGCGGAAGCAGGCGATCTCGCGGCTCTTCGGCGGCGACAAGGAGCCGGTCGAGGACTACGCGGTCGAGGTGATCGAGAAGGTCTCTCAGTTGCCGGGTGTCGACGCCGATGTGGTCAAGGTCTTGCAGGAAAACGACCTCGATGACATTCCGCTGTTTGTCGAAAAGAGCGATGAAGACCTTATCGCTCTGGGGAACATAACGCAGGAGCAGATTGCGCTGCTGCACAAACTGATCGACGACTCTGTCGAGGTCAAGGTGGTCGAGGAAGAGGCGGCGGAAGAAGAGACGCCCGCCGAAGCCGAGGCCGCGGCCTCAGACACGGAAGCGGCGCAGGATGGGGAGACGGCAGCGTCCCCCGCGGAAAGCGCGGAGGCTGCCGGGGCCGTCAGTGCCGAAGAAGAGCAGGATGAGTACCTGTGTCCGGAATGCGGCGCAAAGATCACCCTGGATATGGCGGTCTGCCCCGCATGCGGCGCAGAGTTGAGTTTTGAGTACGAGGAAGAATAAAGGAATATATGCCTGGGGAAACAGAAACGGTCAAAAAACCGAAAGCGGAACTCATAAAGCGCGCGCGGCCGAAGCCGGAAGCGGCGGAGGCGAAGCCTGAAAAGGCCAGACACGAGGGCGGGGGGGTGAAGGCCTCCGGTACTCCTGAACGCGGCGCCGGAGAGCGCAAAAGGCTCGTCATCGTGAAGAAAAAAGCCCCGGCAAAGCCGAAGGCGGGGGGGGCCGCATCCGAAAGCGCCGCGGCTGCGGGCGCGGGCGCGGGCGCCGCAGACGCGGCGCCGAAGAAGGCCAGGCCGCGGGTCGTCATCACGGCGAAGCGTAAAGCCGCTTTAGCGGCTCCCGCGGACGCGGCAGGAGCGGCTGCTGGTGCGGCCGCCGCCGGCGGCGCGGAGGCGGGCGAAGGCTCATCCCAGGCGGCGGCACCGCCGGCGGCGGTGCCGGAGTCGAAAACGGCGGCCCCCTTCAGGTTCAGCGAGCGGCCCAAGGCCGTGGTCGGCAAGGTGGGGGGCAAGTTCGTTGGCCCCCGCCCTCCCCGCGAAGAGGGGGAATCCTCGGGCGGCGGCGTGCAAGGCAGCGGCGCGCAAGGCGCTGTGCAAGGCGGCGGCGCGCAAGGCGCTGCGCAAGGCGGCGCCGCGGGCCCTGTCCAGGGCGGCGGCGAGACGGGCGAGGGCGGCACGCATAAACACCGCCGCAGACGGCATCGCGGGGGCAGGGGCCGCAGCCGCGACGAAACCCAGCAGGGCCTGCCGCCCGATTCCCCCGGCTTTACCCCCGCGGCGCCGCGGCGGACAGGCACCGTGGGCGGCGTCAGCCTTGGCGCCCCGCCCGTGGAACGTCCTCCGCGCTACGGCGGCGGACACCCCGGCGGCGGCCGGCAAGGCGGCGGCGGCCGCCAGGGCGGCGACCGCCAGGGCGGTTTCGGCGGCGGCTATCAGGGGGGGCAGCGCCCGCAGGGGCGGCCTTTCGGGGGTGGCGACCGCCAGGGCGGCTTTGGCGGCGGGTATCAGGGCGGCGGCTATCAGGGGGGGCAGCGCCCGCAGGGGCGGCCCTTCGGAGGCGGCGACCGCCAGGGCGGTTTCGGCGGCAGCCGGTTCGGCGGCCCGCGGCCCCAGGGCCAGGGCTACGGCCCAAGGCCGGGCGGCGGCTTCGGCGGTCCGCGCCCCTTCGGGCAGCGGCCCTTCGGGGGTGGGCCAGGCAGGCCGGGCGGCCCGGGCGGCGCGGCCCAGGCAGGGCAGCAGCAGGGCGCCAAGGCGGCCGCGAAGGGCGGCGCCAAGAAGGGCGGCCGCGGCAGGAAGCCCGTCTACACTCGTAAAGACAAGGACACCGAGCAGTCGGAGAAATATCTCCAAACCAAGAAAAAGGCCAATAGTCACACAAATCCGGTACCCAAATCCATAGAAATTATGGAGGTGGTCACCGTTTCCGATCTGGCCAAAAAGATGAACCTCAAGGCCTCCGACCTCATCCTCAAACTGATGAGCATGGGGCAGCGGGTCACGATCAACCAGCAGATCGACGCGGACACCGCCGCCATCCTCGCGGCCGAGTTCGGCGCGGACGTCAAGATCGTCAGCCTCTACGACGAAACGGTGATCGACACCGGCTCGGACGAGGGGCAGGAACTTGCGGCCAGGCCGCCGGTCGTCACCGTTATGGGGCACGTCGATCATGGCAAGACGAAACTGCTCGACGCGATCCGCAGCGCGGATGTCGTGTCCGGCGAGGCCGGGGGCATCACCCAGCACATCGGGGCCTACACGGTGGAAACGCCGAAGGGCGGCATCACCTTCCTCGACACGCCGGGGCACGAAGCCTTCACCCGCATGCGGGCGCGGGGCGCGCAGGTCACCGACATCGTCGTGCTGGTCGTCGCGGCGGATGACGGCGTCATGCCCCAGACCGTCGAGGCGATCAACCACGCGAAGGCGGCGGACGTCCCCATCGTCGTGGCGCTGAACAAGATCGACAAGCCGGACGCGAATCCGGACCGCGTAAAGAGTCAACTGTCGGAACTGGGGCTCACGCCCGAGGACTGGGGGGGGCAGACCATCTTCGTCGCGGTCTCCGCGCTCCGCAAAGAGGGCATCGAGGACCTCATCGAGGCGATACTCCTGCAGGCCGAGATACTCGACCTCAAGGCGAACTACACCCGCAGCGCGGAAGGCAAAGTCCTCGAGTCGCGCATAGACCATGGCCGGGGCATAGTCGCCACCGTCATCGTGCAAAGGGGTACCCTCCGCGTGGGGGATTCCTTTGTCGCGGGGGTCTGGCCCGGCAAGGTGCGGGCGCTCTTTACGGACAAAGGCGAGCGCGTCGACGAGGCGCTCCCGTCTGTCCCCATCGAGGTGCTCGGTTTCGAGGGCATCCCCAACGCGGGCGACCCCTTCCAGGTGGTCGAGGACGAAAAGCAGGCCCGCGGCTTCTCGGCCAAGCGCCAGGAACTGAAGCGCTTCGAGGACGCGAAGACCATCCGCAAGACCACGCTCGAAAACCTAAGCGACAAGATCAGCGAAGGCGCGGTGCAGGAACTCCATGTGATCATCAAGGCGGACGTGCAGGGCTCCGCGGAGGCGCTCCGTTCCAGCCTCGAAAAACTCTCCACCAAAGAGGTGCGCCTCAACGTGATCCAGGCCCTGCCCGGCGCGATCAACGAGGGTGATGTCGACCTGGCGATCGCGTCCAAGGCGATCATCATCGGCTTCAACGTGCGCCCCGTGCCCAAGGCGAAGGCCCTGGCGGATCAGGAAAAGGTGGATGTGCGGCGCTACAACGTGATCTACAAAGCCGTCGAGGAGGTCCAGCAGGCCATGGAGGGCCTGCTCGCGCCGGACACGAAGGAAGAGACGATCGCGCAGGCCGAGGTGCGGGACACCTTCAAGACGCCGAAGGCCGGCGTCGTGGCAGGTTGCTTCGTGCAGTCGGGCACGGTGAAGCGGAGCGGGAGCGTCCACGTTATCCGCGACGATGTGGTCATTTACACCGGCAAACTCGCCTCGCTGCGCCGCTTCAAGGACGACGTCCGCGAAGTGGCCGCGGGCTATGAGTGCGGCATCGGCATAGACGGCTTCGACGACGTAAAAGTAGGCGATCAACTGGAGATTTTTGAGATGGTCGAGGTAGCCCGAAAGTTAACGCCGGTAAAGGAGGAAGCAGGGAGTGGGGAATAGGTAATGGATTTCCGCTCTGAGCGCGTTGCGCATCTTATACAGCAAAAGATTGGGGAACTGATAGTCGAGGGGAAAATAAAAGACCCCCGCGTCAATCCCTTCCTCTCGATTACACGGGTCTCGGTGTCGAAGGACTTCTCGTGGGCCGACGTCTACGTGTCCAGTTACAGGCCGGAAAAGAGCCTCGCCCGCGGCGTGGATGGCCTGCAAAGCGCGGCCGGCTTTATCCAGGCCCGCCTCGCGCAGGCCATGCGTCTGCGTCAGACCCCCCGGCTCCGCTTCCACGAGGACGCGGGGCTGCGCGAGGGCTTCGCGCTGACGCAAAAGATCGACGCGCTGGTGGGGGAGTAGGGACGCCGCACCCTCCGCTCAACGCCCCCGCATCACGCCTAAGTCCCCATTCCCAAGTCCCGAGTCCCAACAGGCATCACGCAACGCTCTCTCGCATCCGCTCATCGCCCTCGCACTACATCCAATTCCCGATATTTTTCGCATTTTTTCTCCCAAAGTGACGATAAATTACACCCCAGTGCCGTACCCATGCGGAGGAAAAAGCATGATCCACAAAACACGAGACGCTTCTTTCAAGACCATCTTCGCGAACCATGCACTCTTTGCCGAGTTCCTGCGCGACTTCGTCTCGATAGAGGTCTTCAAAGAGGTGCGGTCCGGGGACATCAAGGACGAAAGCGCCCACTTCGCCGATCTCGACCGCGAAGCAAGGGACTCCGACATCGTTAAGCGGGTGCGCCTCAGCAGTCCTGACATACCGGAGGTCTACGCCATCGCCCTCGTCGAGCACCAGAGCACCGTCGATTTCAGCATCGTGAACCGGGTGTCGCATTACATCGACCGCATCTATATGACGCTCTTGGCACTGCTGCTTCAATCTTCCACATCGACCCGCAGGTAAAAGTTTTAGGGAGTAGGGAA
>JAISTO010000157.1 GCA_031272575.1 Treponema sp.
TTAATTTGGTGAAAATCGGTGATTATCTGTGTCTATCTGTGTAAATCTGTGGATAAATTCTTAATCTAAGTTATGGGACAAGTTTAGGCCTAAGCCACCGCGCAAAGCCCTCGCATCACTCCCCACCCACCCCCATCAAATGAAACGACAGCACGGCAAGCACTATGCAGGCGCCGGGGGCGAGGGCGCACCAGGGGGCGGCGAGGAGGTAGCCCTGGGACTCGGCGAGCATGCGGCCCCAACTGGGGACCGGGGGCTGCACCCCGAGGCCCAGGTAACTCATGGCGGACTCGGCCAGGATCGCGTTGGAGAGGCCCAGCACGGACGCGGCGAGTACCTGGGGGGAGAGGTTCGGGAGTATGTGACGGAACATGATACGCAGGGGGCCGGCCCCCTGGACGCGGGCCGCGCTTACGAAGTCGGCGCCGCGGTACTGGAGCATGCCGCTGCGGAAGATGCGGGTGAAGCCCGGGGTGAAGAGCACGCAGAGCGCGGCCGTGAGGCAGGGGAGGCTGTTGCCGGCCAGGGAGACCACCAGGAGCGCGGCGAGCACGCCGGGGAAGGCGGCGATGCAGTCCATGGCGCGCATGATCACCTCGTCGGCGAGGCCGCCGGCCAGGCCCGCGCCGAGCCCCAGCAGCGCGCCCGCGGCCGCGCTCCCCGCGACGGTGACGAGCGCCACCAGCAGCGTGGCGCGCCCCCCGGCCATGACGCGGCTCAGGATGTCGCGGCCCAGGTGGTCAGTGCCCAGGGGGTGCGCGGCGCAGGGCGGCAGCAGCCGGCGGGCGCTGTCCGTCTCGTTGTACGGGTAGGGCAGGAAGAAACAGCCTGCCGCGCTGAGCCCCGCGAGCGCGAGCGCCAGCCCCGCGCCAACTCTCCTCGTCATCCTTCCCTCCCTTACGCCATGCGGATCCGCGGGTCGATCACCTGCATGGCGATGTCGGCCAGGGTGTTGGCCGCTATCACGATGGAGGCGAGGTAGACCGCGAGGCTCTGCACCACCGGATAATCCCGCGCCGCGATCGCGCCGACCAAGAGGCGGCCCAGCCCCGGTATGCTAAAAACCTGCTCGATCACGATGCTGCCGGAAAAAACCTCCCCCGCGATCATGCCGAGCGCCGTTACCGCGGGGAGCGCCGCATTTTTCAATATATGATGAAAAAGCACCCGCGGGCGCGGGCAGCCCTTGCTCAGCGCGGTGCGGACATAGCCTGCCTGCCACTCTTTTTGAATCGACCCATACAGAAACTTGACGATGAGCGCCGCGTTCGGAATAGCCACGGCCAGGGCCGGAAAAAAGAGGCAGCCGAGGAACCCCGCGGCGCTCTCGCGGTAACTGACGAAGAGCCCGGGGCTAAAGACGCGGAACACGAGGCCGAAGCCCCAGATAAGGAGCACCCCCAGGAAAAAACCGGGGAACGAGAGGCCAAGCGAGGTCATCACATTGATGATCCTGCCCCCCGCCCCCTGCGCCCTACGGCCCCCGAGGAGCGCGAGCGGGACCGCGATGCCGAGCGCGAGCAGCAGGGAGAGCGCGGCCAGCGTGAAGGTGACCGGCAGACGCTCGCGGATAAGGCCGCTCACCGGCGCGCCGCGGAACCGGAACGAGTTCCCCAGGCTGCCGGTAAAGAACCCCGCGGCCCACGAGAGGTACTGCGCGGGGAGGCTTTTTTCGAGGCCCAGGTCAGCGCGGAGCGCCTTTAGCTGCGCCTCGGTCGCGCCGGTGCCTGCCCCCAAAAGCGCGGCGTCCCCGGGGATCACGCGGAAGGCCGCGAAGCAGAGGAGCGGCACGAGCAGCAGGGTGACGAGCGCCGCGCAGAGCCTGCGTACAATGAAGGCCATACCCTACTTGCTCCGGCGGGGGGGCGCCGGACAGACGGCAAGCCCCGCGCAGACCCGCAGGAACGCATCCATTTCGGCATCGGTACCCATACTGACGCGAATCCAGGGGGCCGCGCGGGGGGAGGAAAAGTACCGCACGAGGATACGCTCCTTGCGGAGCGCGGCGGCCAGGGCCGCGCCGTCCAGGTCAGGGTGCTGTACAAAAATGAAGTTCGCGGCCGAGGGGGTCACCCGGTAGCCCAGGCCGGCGAGCATCCGCATGACACGGTTCCGCGTACGCACCACATGGTCGTTGTTAAGGTGACGGTAACACTCGTCCTTCAGGGCAGCGGCCGCCGCGGCCTGCGCGAGGCGATCCACCGGGTACGAGTTGAACGAGTCCCGCATACGGCAGAGCGCCTCGATCAGGGCCTCGTCCCCAATCGCGAAGCCCACCCGCAGCCCGGCCAGGCTCCAGGCCTTCGACAGGGTATGCACGGTGAGCAGGCAGGGGTATTCGTCAATATACCTGGCCATCGACTCCGTCTCGAAGGGGGCGTAGGCCTCGTCCACGATGAGGACGGGCTTGCTTCCTCGAGCCCCGACCGGGGCGTCACGGAAGTACGCGGCGAGCGAGCAGAGGTCCCGCGCCGGCAGCGCCCGGCCCGTGGGAGCATTCGGGTTGGCGATGACGGCCCCGCCGGAGGGCCTTTTGTAGTCATCAATGGTGATTTGAAAATCGGCCCCCAGGGGGATGGTCTCGCAGGGAACCCCCCAGAGCGCCGCGAAGACGGGATAAAACCCGTAGGTGAGGTCGGGAAAGGTGATGGCCGGCCCCGTCTCGCCGAAAAATGCCCCGAACGCAAAGGCGAGCACCTCATCGGAGCCGTTCCCCACGAAGACCTGGGCTGCCTTCACATGGAACCGCGCGGCGATGGCCTCGCGCAGCGCGCGGCACTCGGGGTCGGGGTAGAGCCGGAGCGTCCTGCCCCCGTTCCGCAGGGCCTTCTGCACGGCGGGCGAGGGCGGGTAGGGGTTTTCGTTCGTGTTCAGTTTGATGAAGCCCTTCTCCCGCGGCTGCTCGCCTGGCACGTAGGGGCTGAGCGCGCGGACGCGGGCGTTCCAGTAGGGGCTCGTTTCAGGGGGCATAGCGTTCCTCCATCTCGCGCAGGACCTCTTTGAGGGGGATGCCGCCTTCCGCAAGGACGCCGAGCGCCGAGAAAAAGAGGCGTGCCGCATTCGTGACCTGCTCGCGCCGGCCGCCGGCCGCGCCGAGGCCTTGCGCCGCCTCGAGGAGGCGCTCCCGCGCCTGCGTCTCCCCCCCATGCTCCGCCTGGGCCAGGCCCTCCGCTATGAGTGACTGCATACGCTCAAGGGTGAAGGCCCTGCCGGTCTCGAAGCAGGACCAGGCGCCGGTGTGGCAGACCTCCGCCACGGGGTCCACCGTGGCGAGGAGGGCGTCCCGGTCGCAGTCGGCCCGCAGCTTTTGCAGGCGGAGCACCTTGCCGGAGTGCCGGCCCTTCATCCAGAGTTCGTTGCGGGTGCGGCTGTGGAAGCAGAGATTGCCGGTGCGGAAACTTTCGGACAGGGCCTCCGCGTCCGTGTAGCCGGTCATGAGGACCTGGCCGTCGCTGGCCTGCGCGATGATCGGGAGGAGCGGCGCGGGAAAATCCCCGCCGTGCGCCATAGTGGCCCCCTTCTGCCAGTTGAGTGAGCGGATAAAGGCCTCGGAAAGGTCAATCGCGCCGGTGTAGAGGGCCATGCCCAGTTGGACATCGCAGCCCAGCCCCGCAAGAGTTTCGATCTCGTCCAGCGTGTGCACCCCGCCCGCCACGGTAAGCCTGCACTCGAGGGCCTCCCGCAGGGCCCGCACGGGCTCTGTGTCTATGCCCCCCATCAGGCCCTCGCGATCCACGCAGGTGAAGAGCACCTCGCCCGCGAAGGGCTCGATCGCGCGGGCCGTCTCCACGAGCGGGAGGCCGGTGGGGGTCTTCCACCCATCCACGGTGATCTCGTAGCCGGCCCCCCCCTTGCGGGCATCCACCGCCGCGACGACCCGCTCGCGCCCCACCGCGCGCGCGAGCCCCTCGAGGAAGGGCACATTGACGCCGAAGCCCGCGCCGCTCCGTAACGCCGCCGACCCCGTGATCACCTTGCAGGCCCCCGCCCGCACCCACTCGCGCGCCTGAGCCGCGCTCCGTATGCCCCCGCCGACGCGGCACTCCGCCTTCCGCAGCAGCCCGCGGATCAGATCGCGGTTTTCGCCCCTGCCCATCGCGGCGTCCAGGTCGATCGCCGCCACCTCCCCATAGCGGTTGAAGTCCTCCGCCAGAGCCCCCGCATCGGAGCGCTCGAGCGCCTTTTCCGCCCCCTGCCGCAGTTGCACCACCTTGCCGCCCTGCACATCAATTGACGCTATGACCATGCGTATTCTCCCTACAGCACCACCTCGAGAACGCGGCAGCCGTCCGCTTCGACCCACTCCTCTTTCGGTACGCGGCGCTCCGGCGAGCGCAGGTCAAAGGTGACCATGTAGCCGGTGCTAAGGCCCTT
>JAISTO010000062.1 GCA_031272575.1 Treponema sp.
GGCGGCGCGTTCATCAACGGCAGGACCGTCACCCTCAGTCCGTATAAGATAGCCAGGTACGAGACCACGTACGAGTTGTGGTACGAAGTGAAGACCTGGGCAACGAGCAACGGTTACACTCTCGACGCTGCGGGAGCGGAGGGCAACGACGGCACTATCGGCGCGGAGCCAACTACAGCCAGGACGGAGCCGGTAACGTTTGTTTCCTGGCGGGACATAATTGTGTGGTGCAACGCCTACAGTGAGATGGCAGGGAAGACACCGGTGTACTACAGTAATACGGGCTGTACGACGCTGATCAAGTCGCTGTCAGACGGAAACGAAGTTTCCGCCGACACGGTGTATATGAAGGCCGGGGCGTCAGGCTACCGGCTGCCGACCGATGCGGAATGGGAGGCGGCGGCGCGGGGCGGGAACACGGGCAATACGACGAACTGGGCGTACACGTACGCGGGGAGCAATACGATTGACGATGTGGCGTGGTACAAGAGCAATGCGTATGACGTTGGGTCAGGTCATGCCGATTACGGTACGCACGCCGTAGGAACCAAAACGGCGAACCTTGCGGGCCTGCACGACATGAGCGGGAACGTCTGGGAGTGGTGCTGGGACTGGTACGGCGATATAAGTACGGGGACGGTGACGGACCCGACCGGCGCATCTTCGGGGTCTGGCCGCGTGATACGCGGCGCGAGCTGGAGCGCCGATGCGTCCCCCCACTGCACCGTGTTCAACCGGTACGGCGGCCCCACCTACGGCAGGAACGGCAATGACGGCTTCCGCGTGGCGTGCAAGGCGGAGTAGGGAGACGGGGAACGTGCCGTGGGGGAAAGCGATAAGAGACGAACGAGAAATAGTCGTCGCTCATCGCTTATCGTTTTCCAGTCCCTTTACTTTACCGCACCGGTCCGCAAAAAACAAGGGGCTGTACATGGTGGACGCCCTGAAGCGGCAGGGCGAGGAGTCCCTTTCCCTCATCAGGCGGGGAAAATACTGGCCCCCCCTACTCCCCGAACGCCTTGTCCAGTATCGCTTTTTCAGGCGGGCGGGTGAACGCGGACACGAGCGCCGTAACGCCGAAGGGCGCGATGATCGCGATGGAGGCGGCGAGCGGCGAGCGGCTCGGGCCGAGCGTGAAGAAGAGCGTGATCATGGTGGCCACGCCGGCGGCAAGGCCCGCGTAGGCCCCGGCCTTGGTGACCCGCCTGCTGTAAAGGCCCAGAATGTACGGCGCGGCGAACGCGCCCGACACGACCCCCCAGGACAGCGACATAAGGTACACGATGATGCTTATCTGGAACCGCGAGATAAAGTAGGATATGACAATGAAGATGGCGGAGAGGAAGCGCATCATCGCCACCGAGGCCGTCTTGCCGGTCCCCGCGTTGAGCCGCGCCTGAGGGTACAGGTCGATGGCCACCGAGGACGACGACACGAGCACGAGGCTGGACAGGGTGGACATCGAGGCGGAGAGCACGAGGAGCAGAATGAGGGCAAGCAGGTACTGCAAAGAGCCGGTGAGTTGCTCCGTGAGCAGCGTGGGCACTATCGAGTCGTAGAGGATTTTGCCGTCCGGCCCCCGGGGGACGCTTTCGAGGCTGAAGAAGACGTGCGAGAACGCGCCCGTAAGGTACGCCGCGACCCCGATCATCAGCGCGAAGATCGTGGTGACTATGGCGGCGCGGGGGATAACCGCCTCGTTGCGGATAGCGTAAAACTTCTGCGTCATCTGGGGGAGCGCCCACACGCCGAAACTCGTCATGAACACGAGGCTCCCTATGGTGAGCGCCGAGGGCTGCTGCGCCGGCGGCACGTGCGCCTGGTACTGCTCGGCGGCCTTTCCCAGCATGGCGACAAGCCCCCCGCCCTTGCTCGCTATCGCGATGATCAGCGCCGCGGACCCGACGAACATGATAATCCCCTGGATAAAATCGGTTACCGCAATCGCGAAGTAGCCCCCCAGGATAAGGTAGACCCCCGTAAACGCAATGATGACGAGAAGCGCGATGTCGTAGCGAATGCCGAAGGCATTTTCGAAGAGGTGCCCCAGCCCCTTGAAGACCGACGCGGAGTAGGGCAGCAAAAAGAAAAAGATGATGGACGCGGCCACCGTCTTCAGGTGCTTTGCCCCGTAGCGCGCCTGCAAAAATTCAGGCATCGTCATCGTGTCGAGGTTCTGCGTCATACGGCGGGTGCGGCGCGCCAGCACGAGCCACGCCGCGCAGGAGCCCGCCAGCGCGTTGCCCAGCGCTATCCACAGCGAGTTGAGCCCGAACTGCCAGCCCTGGGTCCCCGCGAAACCGATAAACACCACCGCGGAAAAATAACTGGTCCCATACGCCGCCGCCGACACCCAGGGGCCGAGGCTCCGCCCCCCCAGAAAAAAATCGCCGAGGGTTTTGGTTTTCCGCATCCCCCAGATACCGATCGCGATCATAAGCGCAAAAAAGACCGCGAGAAAAAGAATCCCTATGGTTATCATACTCATAATGAAAAGATGATAGCAAAAGCGGGGAGGGGCGTGTCAAGGGGGGGCAAGCGAGGCTCGTTTAAAATTTAAATGTCAGCCCCCCCTGAACGTAAGTGAAGAAACTGTAGCCCCCCTCGAGGAAAACGCCGATGTGCTTCCAGAAAAACCAGCGGGCGCCGATGTAGCCGCCGTAGAGAGTCTGGCTGTAGTCAACGGGGGTTTCCCGGCCTACGCCGGAGGGGTAAGTATCGGGATAGACGGCTTCCCCCCCGTAAAAATAGTAGCCGAGAAAGCCTATGGCGTAGACGTCGAGGTTGGGAACCCCCAGGTCAGGGTGATAACCGACTCGACCGGCGAGCGCCGCGGCCTTGTATTCCCAGTAAGTGTCGTCCTGGCCGAGCACCGTGTAGTAGCGGGAGACGTTCAGCCCGGCCTGGACGCCGAGGATCAACGGCCCCAGAGAAAAGTCCGCACTGAGGGAGAGGGGCGGGACGAGTATGCTGCCCTTGAGGGGCAGGGCGAATCCTGCCCCAAGGTTAATCTGCGCGAGCCCTGCGTCCGGGGCGGGGCGGTGAAGTCGAGGGCCGAAGCCGGGGCCGCGAGGGCAGCGGCTAAAAAGAATGTCAGTAGATGATTTCCCGACACGCGCTCAGTCCTCCGCGTTCCATTCCCCCGCGCGGTACGACCAGAGGCCGTTCTTCGGGGTGCCCGCGAAGATCACCGGCTCCTTTGGCGTCGGTTGTAAACTTATTGCGGCTTCCACCGATTCCGGCACCTGGATAAGCGAGAGCGCGGGGTGCGTTCCCATGCCGGCATCGTACTTCGCCTGATTGCTCACGGTGGTGGGCGTCGTGCCCCCCGGCGCGTTTACTGACGGGGAGTCAGGAAGTTGACCATCGGCCGCCAAAGTGACTTCCCGGTACCCGTGCGTCGTGGCGGTGTCACTCCCCAATATGCCCACCAGGAGGAGATTTTGTGTTGAAGCATCAAACTGCTGCCAGACCGCGAAGCCCCCGGCCCCGTAGTAGCCGCTCATCGTACAGACGGAAGTAAAGTTCCCCCCCGAAGCCGGGTCCTTTGCGAGCACCGAACCGCCGCGGGTAAGCGCCGCGATTTTCGAGCCTACCTTGAGCATGGCCATTATTGAATAATCCGCGGTGTCAACGGACTGGACAAGGCCCGCGGTAGTGCCTTCCCAGATGCCGGACCCGCTCGTGCCGAGGTAGTAGACGCTGCTGTCATACGCGGCCCCGCGGAGGAGTTGTACATCGTCCTTCAAGAGTTTCAGCGCGGGGGGGCTGTCAACATAAAAGATGCTGTATTTTTCCTGTAACTGCGCGCCGACGAAGACCTGCTGGCCGTCGTCAGGCCCCGCGCTGTAGATTGTTTGCAGCCAGTAGCCTGACGCCTCCCCTATACTGACATCTTCCCATTGGAGAGGATCGGTAGTTCCCGTCCATTGGTCAGTTTTCCAACCGCTGTTCGTTTCCCAGTCTTTCAGTTCGGCGCCGGCAAGGTCTATGCGCTTAATGACGTCCTTGTCCACGAGCGCGTAGAGGTACTTCGCGCTGCCCTCTTCGGAGGCGGCAAGCCCATGGAGCGCCCCGCCCGGCTGCGCCGGCAACTCGGCCCAGAGCCCCTCGCGGTACGCGAGGATGCGGCTGTCGTTGCGGCTGCCGGTAAAGAGCACCCCCTCTCCGCCGCTGTTTTCGACCACAACCGGGTCGAGGGGGGTGCCTTCGATGCGCGGGTCCCGCGGCTCAGGCTCGTTGGATATGTCCGCAAAGAGCGCGTCCTGGTTGCAGGATGCAAGAAGCGGCGCCAATGCGGCGAACGCGGCGAACGCGGCGCCGGCAAGGCGGCGTGTGGTTTTTGTCATTATCCTGCCTCCTACAAATGGTAGCGCGCCGCCAGGGTAACCTGGCCGAAGGTGCCGGTGGCGTTTTTGCCGTTTTTGGGAGTTTGGGGCACATACCAGAGATCGGCATTAACCCCAAACGACCACTCCGGATTGAAGCGCCAGTAGACCGCAAAGCCCGGCTTCATAAAAAAGCCGAAATAGCCCTTTTCGAGATATTTTTGCGGCGCGGCCCCGATCATAAGGGTGATGGGAAACTCGAAGCGTTTGAGGATAAATTGATAGCCTATGCGCGCGCCAAAGGGAATAATGAAGAGCATGTTGCCGCCCTTGGTCGGGTTCACCATGCCCCCCAGTTCGAGCCCCCAGTAGATATGCGGCGTAAGGTAGAAATTGAAGGTGAGGAAGCCCGTGCCCCCGGCCGCGCCGAGCCCATGCCCTTCGCTGCTTATATCACCCCAAAACCAGGCCGGGAACACTACCCCCGCGCTGATAATGAATGTCTTGTCCCCCGCCTGGTAGAGCGTAGGGAGCGGCCCCTCGTAATCGGGCTCCGTTTCGATGCCCGGCCCTGCCGCCGGCCCTTCGCCCGCCGACTCCTGCGCGAAGAGCGGCCCGCCGCACAAAAGGAGCGCGGCCAGGAAGAGGTATGCCTGTGTGGTTCTATTCATAATAATACTGTAGCGCGGAGCGGGAGAAAAGTCAAGGGGTGCAAGGGGCGGCCTACGGCCGCTTGGGGAGTAGGGAATAGGGAGTGGGGAGTGTGATGCGGGAGCGGGGGGTGGGGAGCACTGTCAACAAGTTAAGGAAAGGGACAACCGTCATTCCGCGGTTTAACCGCGGAATCTACTCTCTGGGGGGCAGTGGACGGCGCGCGTTCAAACGCGAGGGAAAATGACGCGGCCTAAAGCCGTTTTTTCAGGCAAAAAGAAGCCAAAACTATTGTCGCATAGCAGCCGCGAGGGTTTTTTTACGGCGGCGGTGAGAGCCCCCGCCGATCTACGACAGTCACATTTATTTACGCACACTGGCCGCCTGTGGCGGCTTGCGTGGCTTGGTAGGTGCGACTGCACAGATCGGCAGGGACTCTCCCCACCGCCTACCATAAGCAACGCGTCATGCGTACCTTTCCGCAAAGGACGCCCTCGCAGTCAACAGCCTTCTAATCATTTTCCCCGTCCGCCCCCTGCCCAATAAGAGCATTTTCCCGGCATGACGGATAAAAAGCCCGACAGACCTGTCTATGCGTTTATCCTGCCCCCAGAGGGGAAGGGTAGGAAATCGCGCCCCCTGCTCCCCACCCCAAGCACCGAGCACTTGACACTTTTCATCGTTCTCCGCTATACTGGCGCAAATGGAATTCACTGAACTCAATCTGCACCCCGATCTGGCAAAAGGGATTGCCGAGGCCGGGTATGTTACCTGCACACCGGTGCAGGCGCAGGTGCTCTCCTGCGCCTTTGGGGGGCAGGATCTCTATGTGCAGTCGCAGACCGGGACCGGAAAGACCGCGGCGTTCCTCATCGTGATCTTCCAGCGGCTTCTTAGCGAGGCGCTCCTTGTGGGCAAGAAGGCCATCATCATGGCCCCGACCCGGGAACTGGCGGTGCAAATCGAAGAGGAAGCGCGGACGCTCGCGAAGTTCCTTCCCTTCAAAATCGGCAGCTTTTACGGGGGCGTCGGTTACGGGCAGCAGCAGCAACTGCTGCGCGACAACGTGCAAATCCTCGTGGGCACGCCGGGGCGGGTGCTCGACCTGAACGACTCCGGCCAGATGAACCTCATGGACATCGCCTTCCTCGTCATCGACGAGGCGGATCGTATGTTCGACATGGGCTTTTACCCGGATCTGCGCAAACTCATCCGCGTGGTCCCGCCGGCGGATCGGCGCCAGACCATGCTCTTCAGCGCGACGCTGAACGCGTACGTCAAAAATCTCGCGTGGGAGTACACCAAAACGCCGTTTGAAATCGAGATCGCGCCCGAAATCGTCACGCTCGACGAGGTCGAGGAGATTCTCTATCACGTCCCTTCAGAGGACAAGATGAAACTCCTCCTCGGCATCCTGAAGCGGGAAAACCCGGAAAGCGTCCTCATTTTCTGCAACACGAAACGCTACACCGAGATCGTCGCGAAGCGCCTCGGCCTGAACGGCTACGACTGCGACTTCATTATCGGGGATCTGCCGCAGGTAAAGCGCCTCAAGGTCATCGAAGACCTCAAGGCCGGCAAGATCAAGTACCTCGCGGCCACGGACGTGGCGGCGCGCGGGCTCGATATCGAGGGGCTGCCGCTCGTGGTCAACTACGATCTGCCGAACGAGGCCGAAAACTACGTGCACCGCATCGGGCGCACGGCCCGCGCGGGCAAGACGGGCAAGGCGATCAGCCTGGCAAGCGATCAGGACGTGTACGAACTCCCCGCGATCGAGCGCTTCATCGGCAAAAAGATCCCCTCGGAAACGGTCACCGACGACCTCTACGCCGAGGACAAGAGCGCCGGGGCGCGCATCGAGACCGGTTTTTATGATGATCGCCCGCCTCGGCGCGGCGGCCGGGACGGGGACCGGCGCGGCTCCTTCCGCGGCGGCCGCGGGGGCGGCGGCCGGCAGGGCTCCGATCGCTGGGGCGGCCGCTCCAGCGACCGCTACAGCGACCGCTCCCGCCAGGGCGCGGAGCGGCGCTACGGTCAGGACGAGCGGCGCTACGGTCAGGACGAGCGGCGCGAGGGCCCCTTCCGGCAGGGGCAGCGGCCCGCGCCGCGTTCCGGCGGGGCTTACCGGCCCGAGATGGGGCGGCAGCAGGGCCCGCGCCCGGAACCGCGGCCGCCGCTAAAGCGCCCGGAGAACCTCTCCGCGCTGAGCCTCGAGGAGCGCATGGCATACTACCGCGAAAAGTACGGCGAAAACGCCCCCCCGGGCGGCGCTTCAGGGGGCGGCCGGGGCCAGGCCGCGGGGCAAAGCCGGAGCCAGGGCGCCCCGCAGCAGGGCGCGGAGCAGGGCCAGGGGCGGAGCCGGCGGCGCAAGCACCGCGGCGGCCGCGGCAGACAGGGCAACGCCTGGCAGGACAAGGCCGCGCCAGCGCGGCAGGGCCCCCGGCAGGCGCAAAAAGGCGCGCAAAAAGGCCCGGCAAAGCGGGAAGAGCCGCCGCAAAAGAAGGGCTTTTTCGCGCGGCTCCTTGGGGCGTTCAAAAAGAAGAAGTAAAGGATTCCGTCTTGTCCGGCATGAAACACCTGAAAAAGATACCCGCAAAAATCGCGTCGTGGATCGGCGCGAGCGCGGCGTGGCTGCTTCTTTGCAGTCTCAGCGTTTTTATCATCTGGGTGTGGCGCGACCGGGCCGGTCTTATTCGGGACAACGAAAACGAGCGTGTCTTCAGCGCGCTCTTTGCGGACCTGCGGAATTACGACAGCGCGGAAAGCCTTATCGAATCGAACAGCCTGCTGCAAGCGCGGATAAAGGGCTTCGCGCTCTATCGAAACGATCTCAGCGCCGCGTCCCGCTGGGGCAACGCGCCGGATGTTTTTGACGCGTCCCTCATCGGCGAGACGCGCTACATCGGACGCTTTGGCCGTTACACTATCCCCAACCGGAAAAGCCGCTCTGTCACCTTTGTCCTGAAAACCGATCGTATAGGCCCCCCCCCTCCCGTGGAAGAGCGCCCTCCCCTCCCCCCGGATATCCATGACAACAGGCGCGGGAGGGTCTCTGAACCGCGCCCGCAGGAGCGCCGCAATGCCCCGCGCAATCCCTTTTCATTTATGACCGGCATTCAATACATCTACATTGATATTTCCCACGAGTCCTACTGGAGTACGATGCTGATGACCGAGGTGCTGTCACCTTTTATCATCCTTGTGCTCGCGGCCGCGGTTCTGTTTATCCGCCGCCTCTATATCCGAAACATCGAGTACCGCGACCGCATCGAGGCGCAAAAAAATCTCGTCGTGCTGGGTACTGCCGCGGGGACCATTGCGCACGAAATAAAAAACCCGCTCCTGTCAATCAGGCTGCAAACGAGCATTCTGGAAAAGGCCCTGCCCGATGCCGCCAACAATGAAATCAATATTATCAACGAGGAAGTTGACAGGCTCGCCTCGCTCGTCCAGCGGGTAGGCGACTATCTGCGGGAAGGCACGGGCAATGCCGTCACGGTTGACGCGGCGGCGCTGCTCGCGGAAACGGGCGAACGGCTCTGCGCCAGGAACATACTCGCGGGGCGCGCGCCCCCCGCCTTCGTGCGCGCCGACCCGGAGCGGCTCCGGTCCGTGTTTGCCAACATCGTCCGCAATGCCATCGAAAGCACCAGTCCCCTGAACGACATTTCCGCGTCCGTTGAACAAACGAACGCCGCGGTGCATATCATTATATCTGACAAAGGCAAGGGCATTGCCGAGGATGACCTTGAGCGGGTTTTCGATCCTTTTTTTACGCGAAAGAGTACCGGTACCGGCATCGGCCTTTCGGTGAGCAAACGCTTCGTCGAAGCCGCGGGCGGAACTATCACCATCGCGAATCGCGAAGGCGGCGGGGTAAATGTTACCGTGACCCTGCCGCTCGCCGCAGCCGCCGCGAGCCAAACTGCCTCCGCCGGGGGCCGAAGGACGCCGGCGGATTAATACCCGTCCGACATTGCGCGGTTGAGGTCACGCTGGTACAGTTCCTGATAAATGTAACTGCGGTCCCGGAGTTTGTCCTTTATGGGCTGGGCAAAGGGAAGGTAGCGCCAAAACGCGCCCCGCAGTTCTTTATCGAGTTTCTGCGTGCCCTCGCTCTCGCGGGTTATCCAGGTGATATAATCCTGAATGAAGGACTCTTTTAAGTCGCCCTTCATTTTCATCTTGGTGAACCACTGGTAGTAGTTGCCGGTAAGGCCCTCTTCCATCCAGTAGTAGGAGGCCTTCTCTTTGGCGGCCTGCCAGCGGAGGTCCCCCACCGCGTAGAGGAGCGCCTCGCGCAGGCTCTTCGGGTACATCGGGAGCGCGAGGCGGGCCCTGCTCGCCGCGCGATTGTAGCGGTCGAAGGGCTCCCAGCACATCCCCGTATCCCCGTAGCAGGGGATCAGGATGACGAACGGCACGATGCGGTTCAGTTGGTTGCGGTACGAGCGGCAGAAGGCCTCCGGGTCCCGGCTCTCGATCCAGGCCATGGCCGCGACGACATTTTCGCGCGTGGCCACCTCGGAGGGCCCGCAGTGGAAATACTCGTTCATCAGCACGGGGAAATGATTCCCCTGACGGCCTATGCACATTTTTGCCATCTGCCGTATCGTGTCGAATTCATCGCCGATCGCGCCGGTGTCCGCGGGGGCCGCGCCCTCCTCGCTTGCCTCGACCTTCTCGCCGAGGGTGCGGATGTCCGCCTCGCCCTGCCGGAGGTCCCGCAGGTACACCTCCATGTCATGGTCGAGGCGCTGCAGGCCCCGTATCGTTTCGAGAATTTCGGTGAACGCGAATTTTTGCGGCTCGGTGTACGCCTCGCTGATATCCGGCAGGCCATCGAGCGGCGTGTGCGTGAGCACGATCTGCATTTTTTCCACGAGCCTTTTTTCCAGCATGGCCCTTTCGGACGACTTTGCCTTGAGCAGCGTCTTCGCGCCGCTCAACTTGCCGGAGGCTTTTTCGAGCAGTTGCTGCATACGCGCCTGGACATTGTCTTTGCGGACGCGCACCTCGTCCGTGGTCGAGGGCCGCAGCGCGCCGCTGCCTATCGCCTTGAACCACTCGTCAAGGTAGTAGACCGGCTGATCGAGTTCGTTGTTGACGACGACCCGCGCGAAAAAATCGCGGCTCTCCGGGGCGAGAAGCGTTGGGTGGAGCATGTTGAACCGGAGCGCAAACTTCTTCGGCGCGGGAAGCGCCCCCGCCGCCTTTTTGGCGAGCCCGGAAAGAAAATCCCAATAGAGGGTGATGAAGGACTGCCGGTACACGGCGCGCTCTTTTTGGTCTTTCGTGTTTAGATATTTTTGAAGGGTAAGGTGGATTTTTTTGCCCGCCTCCCCCTCGTTGGACAGGACGGTCTTGTAGTATTCCGGATCCGTGAAAAAGGCCTGCGGCGCGTCCTCCAGTTTTTTCGTGACCTCGGGAAAGGCCCCGCCGCCGCCAATCGCGCCGGCATCAGGGGGATTTTCCGGCGCGGCCGCCGCCTGCACTGCGGCCTGAGATGCGGCCTGCAGCCGCGCGGCAGCCGACGCGGGCGCAGGCCCTGCCGCCGGCCCCGCCGTCTTCCCCGCAAGCAGCGCCGCCATCCGCTCCGACGCGGAGAGCGGCGCCGCCGTTTTCGCGGGCGCGGCCGCCGATGCGGGCGCCGCCCCGGCTCCGGTCAACCCAAACATGGCGGCAATCTCAGGGTCCATGCCGGCGCTAGTAGTCTTTTCTGACATTCAGGTTTCCTTATACCGTCAGTATAGTGAAACCGGGGGGGGGAGTCAAGGGGCGCTTGACAGCGTATCCATAACGCTATATACTTATTATGCAACGAGGAGGGAAAATGCGCTTATTGAATAAGGCGCAGCTGTGCCGTATGAACTCCGATATCGGGATTGGTTTTATGGACATCGGCAAATTGCTGTTCGGCGGGTTTGTACTGACGGTCGCTATAAGTGATCTTCCGTACAAAATAGTGCTGGCGATAGGCGGCTTGCTGGCCGCTGTCGGTTTTATGGCCGCAGGCGTATGGTACGGCGTTAAAAGCGAGGGTATTGAAAATGCTGAATAATCCGGGTGTTGTCCTGCTTATTATGGGGGTAGGGATGTTTATCTCCCTCTCTCTTATGGGCTTTCTCTTTAACAAATGGGGAAACCATGAACAAAAGCATGGCAAGCAGGATACGCTATCCTCCCCCAAGTCCGCGTCGTAGGGGCAAGCCATGAATGCGCGACAGAAAAAGCAGGTATTATCGGACCTCGGTGCAATAACGATTGACCTTGGCAAGTTACTGTTTGCCGGCGCGGTGTTGTCATTGTTGACGGGGACGGCTATACCGGGCTATTTGGGAATAGCGGGAGCTATTCTGGCGGGTTCTGTAGTCTTTTTGATTGCGGGACTTCTCATAAACAAAAATAACGAGGTGTAGTATGGAAAAACTATATGGTATCGTCGTGGTAATGGCCGTCATGCTGGCCTTCATAGTGATTGCGGCCATGATAACCATCCACGCACCCGTCACCGACGATGATGCCCCCCCCCAAGGCCGCGTCGTAGGCCATGATGCGTAAGATCCGCGAAAGCCCCCCGGCGCGGCGGCGCGCTCTTGCGGCGGCGCTGCTGCTTGCCCTGCCCGCGCTGCTGCGGACCGGGGCGGCGGCCGCGCAAGCGGCCGCGCAAGCGGCCGCGCAAGCGCGGTACACGTCGCCGGACTGGGGCTTCAGTGTCGACCTGCCGCCGGACTATCACTTTAATGACACGGGGGCGAAAAACCGTTTTCTCTGGACCGCGCCTGCCGACCGCGTGTTCATTATCACCCTATATGAAGGCGCGTCATCCCCCTCGGCGGAAGCGCTGGCGGAGCGGACAAAACAGCGGCTCAGCGCGGCGGGGGACACGAGCGTGTTCACTTACGGCCGCGGCGAGGCCGCGATCTTCGAGGCGCGTTTTTCGGAGACGAAGGGACAGCGGGCGCTGCCCATGGCAGGCTGGGGCTTCTGTGCCGCCTTAAAAGCAACAGACGACGCGGCCGCTCCGGGCCCCTGGCTCCTCGCGCTCGCTTACGGGCCTGCCTCCCTGGGGGACTCGCAAGTGCTGCACCTCTCCTGCCTCGACTCGCTTTCTCCCGACGAGGCCTCGAGGCGCAGCCCGGGGCCGGTGACCGCGTTCAGTTACCCCCGGGGCGAGCGGGTAAAGGCGCCGGTCCCCGGTACGGACGAAGAAGCCTGGATTTACGCGGAGGACGCGGAGGCATCTCAAGCGGTGGTGGAGCGCGAGTACGAGGTCATGGCGCGCTACGCGGAGTCCCCGGCCTGGCAGGAGGCCTGGCGGCGCTTTTACCGCATGATCTACCGCGACTCGTTCGAGCGGGTGTCCGACATCGCCTTCGCCCTCGAGCGCGCCTTCAACCCCTCCTCGATTCCGGCGGACGATGACGGGCGGCCCGGCGCGGAACGGGCCTTTGCGGAAAAGGCGCTGGCCTGGGTGCAGGGCTTTCAGTACGAGCGGGACCCCGAGGGGAGCGACTTTGTCAACCTGGTAAGTTGCGCACTCGAACAGCGGGGGGACTGCGACAGCAGAGCGCTCCTGTGGGCGATCACCTTAATACAGGCGAATATACCCGCGGCGATCATGGTGTCGCGGGAGTATAGCCACGCGATGGGGCTTGCGGACATGGCGGGCACGGGAGCGCGCTTCGAGGCGGGCAGCGTCCGCTGGCTTGTGGCCGAGACCACCGCGCCGGTCGCGCTCGGCCTTATCGGAGAAAAGGTAAGCGCCAGCCGCCACTGGCTCGGCGTCATCTTCGAGTAAGGCGGCCGGCGGCAATCGCGTTCAGACCCAGGTTACCCGCGAGGCGTCGTAAAGGCCCCGCTGCTTCGGGCTCTCGTTGGGATACCCGACCGCGATCACGTTGAAGGGGATCGCCTCCGTTCCGAGGGTTTTTTGCAGCGCCGCGATGAGTTCGGGCCGGGGGTAGACGCCGCACCAACAGGCGCCGAGCCCCAGGTCCGCCGCGGCAAGAAGCAGGTTCTCGGCAGCCGCGCCGCAGTCCTGCGGGGAAAAGGGCGACAGTTCCCTTATGCAGATCACAATGGCGAGCGGCGCTTCTTTCAGCATCTTCGCGTAAGGGTGCAGGTCCGCAATCTTGTCCAGGGTCTCGCGGCTGCGCACCACGATGAAATCCCAGGGGCGCGAGTTGTTTGCCGAGGGCGCGAGCATCGCCGCTTCGAGCAACGCGTCAATCTGCGCCTGCGTAAGGTCCCCGGCGCGGTACGAACGTATACTCCGCCGCGCGCGGAGTGCTTCGGTAAATGTCATTTTATTCTCCTTTTGAACTGACCAGATTCTCCACCAGTGCGCGTTCGGCGGCGAGGGCGGCCTTGTAGCGCTCTATGTAGGCGGCGAAACCGCGCGCATCCTCCGCGTCGGGCGTAACGCGGGCGCCCGCGCTGCCTGCGAAGACTTTGTCCGCGAGGTAGGCCTCGAGTGATTCCCCTGCCGCGCGCTGCTGCTGGTACGCCGCGAGGAGCGCGATGCCCCAGGCGCCGCCCTCGCCCGCGCTCTCCAGCACCGCGACCGGCACGTTGAGCGCGGCCGCGAGGAGCCGCTGGCCCACGCCCTTCGTCTTGAAGAGCCCGCCATGCCCCAGGAGGCAGTCGATACTGACCTTCTCTTTTTCTGTAAGGATGTCCATGCCGATTTTCAGCGCGGCGGCCGCGGAAAAGAGGAGGCTCCGCATAAGGTTGGCCAGGTTAAAGCGGCCCTCGGGGAGGCGGGCCAGGAAGGGCCTGCCTGCCTCGAAGCCGGTTACCGGCTCGCCTGAGTAGTAGTTGCAGGAGACGAGACCCCCGCAGTCAGGCTCGCCCTCCAGCGCGGCCTCGTAGAGCGCGTCGTAGAGCGCCCCCTTGGCGGGCCGCGCCCCGAAGCGCGCGGCCGCCTCGCCGAGCAACTTCACCCAGGCGTCAAGGTCGGACGTGCAGTTGTTGCAGTGCACCATCGCCACCGGCCGGCCTGAGGGGGTGGTGACCATGTCGATTTCCGGGTAGACACGCGAGAGGGGCTTTTCCAGGACGACCATCGCGAAGACGGAGGTGCCCGCCGAGACATTACCTGAGCGGCAGGCGACGCTGTTCGTGGCCGCCATGCCGGTGCCGGCATCGCCTTCAGGCGGGCAGAGCGGGACCCCCGGCCGCAGGGCGCCAGTGGGGTCAAGAAACGCCGCGCCCTCTTCGCTTAGAACGCCGGCGTCGTCTCCCGCGCTGAGCACTTCCGGCAGGACCCCCTCGAGTGACCAGCCGTAGTCCCCCTTGAGGCCCTTGAAGGCGGCCATCATTTTTTTGTCGTAGGTTTTGGTCACACTGTCGATAGGGAACATACCGGAGGCGTCCCCCACGCCGAGAACCTTGCGCCCCGTCAGTTGCCAGTGCACATAGCCTGCCAGCGTCGTCAGGAACGCGAGGTCCTTCACATGGGGCTCGCCCCGCAGCATGGCCTGGTAGAGGTGCGCGATGCTCCAGCGCTGGGGGATATTGAAAGCGAAAGCGGCGCTGAGCGCGCGGGCGGCCTCTTCCGTCATGGTGTTGCGCCAGGTGCGGAAGGGGGCCAGGAGCGCGCCCGCTTTGTCGAAGGCGAGGTACCCGTGCATCATCGCGGAGACGCCGAGGCCCCCCACGACCCGGAGCGGCGCGCCGTAACGCTCCTTCACATTGCGCGAGAGGTCCGCGAAGCAGGCGCGGAGCCCCTCGCGCACCTCGCCGAGGCCGTAAGTCCAGACCCCGTTTTCGAGGCGGTTTTGCCAGTCGAACGCGCCGGCCGCGAGCATCTGGTGATCCGAATCGATGAGCGCGGCCTTTATGCGCGTAGAGCCCAGTTCTATGCCCAGGAAAGTCTTGCGTGCAGGAGGCATGAACGTCAGGCTGCTAGAAACTCACCGAGGTGAGTATGCTGAAGTGGGTGTCGGACTCTTTCTTGAAGTTGATCTCGCCGTCCCCGTTGCGGTCGACGAATACGGTCGAGTACTCGAGTTCGATGCTCACGCCTTCGCCCGCCGCGTAGCCGAGCGCCGCGCCCCACATGGTGCCTTCGTCCAGTTTGAAGAGTTTCTTCACGTCGTCCAGATTGTTGTGCACATAGTACGCTTCGGCCCGGGACACGATCTTGACCAGGTTCTTCAGTTCCTCGCCCATGCCCAGGCTCACCCGCAGGGACTGGTTCGTCTCGTCGGTCTGGCCGGAGAGCATATACTTGTAGCCCGCGCCGAAGAGGAGGTAGCCCGCAATGTTGAAATCCCAGCCCGCGTAGACGCCGGACAGCGCCTCGGATTGGGGTAGACTCTGTTTTTTGGTGACGGGGTAGACTATCCCCGTGCCTTCATCTACCTTGAAGACGGCCCGCTGCAGGTCGTACGTTTCATCAAAATACCCGATCTGGAAGCCTTTAGTCTGGTGGCGGAACTCGGCGTAGATTTCGCCGATGGAACCGAAGCCGAACTTGACGCCCGGGGCGAGGCCCCAGCCTTCTTTGGCGAGAAAATCACTCTGGAAACTGCGGGCAAACTGCGCATAGAGTTGGAACTTGAGGAAGTCGTGCTTTCCCAGCGCGAAACTGTCCGGCGAGCCGACAAGTTCGAACCCGAGGTCGGCGGCCCAGAGGAAGACGCGGGAAACGGAGCCGGGGACGTAAGAGGTGTCAATCGCCCTGTCAATGAGGCCCTCGTCTTGAAGCGCGCCAACAACGTCCGCGGCATCGCTGCCGAGGCTGCCTTTTAACTTGGCATAGTAGTAGTCGGCCATGGTGTGATAGCCCCCGTCGTAGGGGAGTTGGTCGATCCGGTCGGGCCAGCCGTCCCCGTCGTTGTCCCGCAGGCCCTTGTATTCGTTTAAGTCCATCGCGGAGGAGAGGCCGATCTGAATCCAGGGGATGCCGGGCTTCGCGTATATGCGGGTGCCCAGGACCGGGCCGCTCTTTTTGAAGTCTTTGAAGTCGAGGTCTTTGAAGTTGGCGACAAAGGCCTGGCCCCCGACGTAAGGGGTTTCAAAGCCGATATCGAGCCCCCAGCGCTTGTAGGTGGGGTACTCGGTCGTGTTCGTGTAGCGGCTCATAAGGATGCCGTAGCCCAGGGTGAGGGGGGCGGTCTTGTCGAAGGCCCCCAGTTTGAAATAGAAGGGCTCGCCCCGCTGCGCCCAACTGATGTAGTACAGTTTGTCCAGATAGTCGCCGACATCATCCCAGTCTTCCTTGCGGATGGCGCCGGTTTCGTCCATCAACAAATTGATGTCCAGCCCGAGCCCCAATTTGCCGAAGCGCATCTTCGGCTGCAGCCCAATCTGCTTGTAGGTGACCCCGTCAACCGTGGACGCGCCAAGCACCACCCCCATAGTGAAGGGCTTGTCCTGGGCAAAAACCCCCGCCAGCGCCGTGAGGCACAACGCCAACGCCAAACACATTTTTTTCATAATTGCTCCTTGTACCAAGCGGCCCCTGCCGCCTGCTTCGATAGTTTTGACCCCGGGCAGGAAACGCCCGCAGTCACCTAAAGTATAGCGCAGGTTTAAAAAAAAAGCAAGAGCAATCTCTCTTGACATTTTCTTCGAAAAATACGATACTATCATCATGATATTTCCTCTGCAAGCACTTATCGAGTACAACAAAAATATGTACGAGATAACTGCCGCGGCATCCCGGCGCTCGTATCAGTTGACCATGCTGAACGACCCGGAGGTCGCGTTAAACGACGGCAAGGCGGTTTCGCTTGCCGCGAATCAGGTCTTTACCGACAAGGTAGCGTTCCGGATTGAGTCTGCCTGAGGCGGGGCGGGGCGGGGAGCCCCTGGTTCTCGTCCTTGCGGGGCCGACTGCCTCGGGAAAGTCCGCGCTCCTGCGGCGCGTCTTCGCGGAAGAGCGTCTCTGCGCGGCGGAACTCGTTTCGGCGGATTCGATGCAGGTCTACCGCGGCATGGACATAGGCACCGCCAAGCCCACGCTCGCGGAGAGGGAGGCCCTCCCCTGTCACCTGGTTGACATACGCGACCCCTCCGAGCAGTACAACGCGGGTGATTTCGTCCGCGAGGCCGAGGCCGCGTGCGAGGACATCGCCTCGCGCGGCAAACTGCCGGTAGTGGCAGGGGGCACGGGGTTCTACATCAAATGCCTTATCGCGGGGATCCCTGCCTGCCCCCCCTCCGACAGCGGAATCCGTGCCGCGCTGAAGGCGGAACTGGCGCAAAAAGGGGCTGCCGCGCTCGCCCGCGAACTTGCCGAACAGGACCCAACAAGCGCCGCGCGCATCCACAGCAACGATCAGTACCGGCTGCTCCGCGCGCTCGAGGTGTTCAGGTTGACAGGCAAGCCCCTTTCCGCCTTCGCGGCGCAGAGCCGCGCAAGTCCCTTCCGCTGCCTCGTGTTCGGCCTCGACCGGGAGCGCGGGGAACTGTACCAGGCCATCGAGCGCCGCTGCGCCGCAATGTTTAAGGCCGGACTTCCTGATGAGGTGCGCGCTCTTTTCAACGCCGGCTATACCCCCGACTGCCCCGGGCTTAAGGCCATAGGGTACCGGGAATTTTTCACCAGGGACGCGGGGGGGGCCTGGAGCCTCGTAAATAAGCTTCCCGCTGTCGAGGCGCTCATCGTTCAAAACTCGCGGCACTACGCGAAGCGCCAGATCACCTTCTGCAAGGGCATCCCCGGCCTCAGGTGGATATCCGGCGCCGCTGAACTGTCCGCGGCGCTTGAGTCCGCGCTGCGTGAGGCGGAACAGCAGCAATGAATGACCGCAAGCATTTTTCGCGCTATGCGCGGCAGATCCGCTTCGCGGGGGTGGGCGAGGCCGGGCAGGAAAAACTGCGCGCGGCCCATGTGCTCATCGTGGGGATCGGGGCCCTCGGCACGGTTGCCTCTGAGCGCCTTGCGCGGGCGGGGGTAGGGCATCTGCGCCTCGTGGATCGGGACTATGTTGACGAAAGCAACCTCCAGCGCCAGGCCCTCTTCACCGAGGATGACGCCCGCGAGGAGCGCCCCAAGGCCCTGGCCGCCGCGTCTCACCTGGCGCGTATTAACGGCGAGACCGCGCTCGAGCCCCTCGCCGTCGACCTGCAGGGCCTGAACGCGGAGGCGCTGCTTTGCGGCATGGACCTCGCGCTCGACTGCACGGACAACTTCGAGACGCGCTTCATCCTGAACGAGGCCTGCGTGAAAACGGAGACCCCCTGGATTTACGGCGGCGCGGCGGGCGGCGCGGGCGCCAGCATGAACATAGTGCCCGGGGGGCCCTGCCTCCGCTGCCTTATCCCCCTGCTGCCCGCGCCGGGGTCCTACCCAAGCTGCGCGAGCGAGGGGGCGCTGAACATGGCGACCGCGCTCATAGGCGCTTATCAGGCATCCGAGGCCCTTAAAATGATAGTCGGAGCCCCCTCGCTCTCGCGCCGGTATTTCAGCATGGACCTCTGGAACAACCGCTTCGCGTATATGGAAGCGGCCCCGGACCCCGCCTGCCCGGTCTGCGCCCGAGGCGAGTACGAACTGCTCGGCAAGCCCCCCCGCTTTTCCTGCGCGGCCCTCTGCGGCGAGGACGCGATGCAACTTGTGCCGGGGGGCGATGTAACGCTCGACCTGGCCGCCCTCGCCGAGGGACTGAAGGGCGCGGGCGCTGTGCGCGTAAGCCCCTTCCTGATGAGTTTCGAGGGGCCTGGCGCCGCGTTCAAACTCTTCCCGGACGGCCGCGCGATCATCAAGGGCGCCGCGGACGAAAAAGCCGCCCGCGCCGTCTACGCGCAGTACGTCGGCATGTAATCAGCGGTACAGGAAGGGGTCTTTTGCGCCTTCTACGCGGACGTTTTCCATGCGTAGTTGCCGGACGTTGAGGAAGCGCATGCTTTTTTCCTGCACCGCTGGTATGCCGAGAAACATGTCGGACTCGGAGGGGCTTGCGCTGTCATCCTCGGCGACGGAAAAGGCGCAGTCTTTTATCAGGAGATTTTCGACCGGGGACTCCGGGAGACCGGCGACAAAGCCCGCGGACGCGCGGCAGCCCGTGGCGCGGCAGTCCTGCACGACGATATCTTTTATCGAGGGGGTCGTTTTGTTGACCGGCTGCGGGTCCTGGCTGAACACCGCGTCCATATCCGTAATGGTGTCTGCCCCGCAGCGGTAGTACATATTGATCGCCAGGGGGCAGAGATTTTTTTCCATTTCGAGGCCGCGGAACTCGAGACCCGAGATTTTCCCGCCCCGGCCCCGGCGCGTTTTTATCCGTATGCCGCGGTCTGTGCCGGTGAAGCGGCAGTTTTCCGCCAGCGCCCGGGAGACGCCCCCCGCGGTCTCGCTCCCGATGACGAGGCCCCCATGCGCCGCCTCGACCAGGCAGTTCCGCACGGTGATGTTTTCGGAGGGGATGCCCGCGCGCCTCCCGTCCTCGTCCGCGCCGCTCTTTATCGCTATGCCGTCGTCCCCCACGCTCACGTGGCAGTCTTCCACCAGCACCCTGCGGCAGCTGTCTATGTCGATGCCGTCCGTGTTGGGGGAGTCTTTTGGGTTGAATATGCTCACCCGCCGGATAGTAATATCCTCGCAAAAGACCGGGTGGAGGGTCCAGAAGGGGGAATTAGTGAGGGTGATGCCCTCGATGGTGCAATGGGTGCACTTGTAGAACTGCGCGAGAGGGGGGCGCAGAAACTGAAGGCGCCGGCCCCCGCCCCCCCCCGGATGTTTCTCGAAGCCGCGGTTGAGGCGGGCGAGTTCCAATTCCTCCCGGGACTGGGGTTCCGTCTGCTTTAAGCGGCGCTTTTCGCGGTACGCGTTCCACCACGAGAGGCCGTTGCCGTCCAGCGTACCCTCGCCCGCCAGGGTCACCTCTTGCGCGCCGCGGGCGAAAAGGAGCGGCTGCATGGCGTAGCACTCGACACCCTCCCAGCGCGTGTAAACCGGCGTATAGCGCGCGGGCTCCGGGATAAACGAGAGTACCGCGCCGCGTTCCAGATAGAGGGTCGTATGAGAGAAAAGTTCTATCGGCCCCGTGCGCCAGAGGCCCCGCTTGAGGGTTAGGACGCCGCCGCCCGCCTCCCTGATTGCGGAGAGAGCGGCGGAAAACGCTTCTGAATCGTCGCTAAGACCATCACCTTTGGCGCCGAAGGTGACGGGATTGAAATGCTTTGCCATTGTCACCGTTTAGAAACTATAGGCAAATTTGAAGTAGAGCCCGCCCGCCTGCACGAGACGGTTGGAGTTGTCCCACAGGGAATCTTTTTGCCTTACTTTGATTTGCCCGTCGGTGCGCGCTTCGAGCATGTGATTCAGCGCAAGCCCGCGATTCTCGTTAAAGCCGAGCACGAAGCGGCCCGTCCCCAGTTTCACGCCCGTGTAGACCTCGTAACCGAAGTTTTCCGCAAACTTAAAGGTGTGGTCGATACCGACAGCGGCGCTTACGCCGCTCTTCATCTTCCATTCGACGTCCCCCAGGGTGCCCGCAATGAACCCCCCGCCGACAAAGTAGCGGTCGTCCCAGGTAAAGAGCGCGTCCACCGAAAGTTTGAGCACCGAAATCGGCTCCTGGTAGTAATGGGTAACATAAGTATAGGTTGACCCCACGTTCGCGGCCAGCGCGTAACGGGATTCGTTCAGACGGAACCCCAGCCCAAGCCCGCCGCTCACCGTGTCTCTGAAATTGTAGGTGTTGCCCCACGCTTGTTCCGAGTCCGCGCCCGCGGTGCGGCTGAGCAGGTCGATATTTTTTTGAAAGTACACGGCGCTGAGCCCCAGGGGCAGGGACATTTTTTCCGAAAGGGGAACTTCGTAACCCACGGAAAGCCCGGCCGCATAACCCGAGTACACTTTGGAGACGTTGGTACCGAAGCCCGCCTCCGCTTTCAGCGTACCCGCCGGCAGTTTTAAATCCTGCAGTTTGACAAGGCCCAGCAACTGCTCCGCGTACTGGCCGACCACCGGGTTCCCGTGTGGCCCTACAGTGCCGTCCTCGTCGTAAAGCCGCTGTATCGCCTCGTTCAGTTTGTAGTTTGATACGAAAGACGCCGTGAGCGGCAGAATGTTGTCCAGGGACACGTCGAGTTCCATGTTGAAGTCGTTGCCGGTTTCGAGCATGTCGAGAATTTCCTCGGTGCCGTACATGGAAACCGTGCCGTAATTGGAAGCCTCCGCCTTGTACTTGCCGGTTTTGAGGTACACACTGACCGGCAGATCGACGGCAAGCGCGTCGAAAAGGCTGGCTCTGGCCCACACGTTGTCAAGGGTGACCGAAAAATCGCCCGCGTCGTAGATTTCCATCTGCATAGGCAGATAGAAAGAGCCGGGCCGCGAGGTTGCCATAAACTTGAAACTCCCTTCGAGGAAGCCGAGGGCCTTGAAGTTCGCGTACATCGTTGTCTGCGTATAGAAGCCGTTCTTTTTTAGGCCGCCGGTTTCGCCCGTAGATGACGAAAAATACGCGCCCGCGCCGTTCGCGGGAAGCACCTGACTCGTTTCCGCATTGCCGAGCGTATAAATTGCGGTAAAATCACCTTTAAAGGTGAAGCCTGAATCCCCGGCCTGCCCATACAGAGTGCCGGTTATGAGCGCCCACGCGGCAATGAGCGCGGACACCATACGTAAGAAACGGTAATTATTCATGTTTCTCTCCATGATCTAATATTGAAAGAAACATGCAATCTTTTCCCGCTATGTTTTTTAACTTTTCCGATTATCCGGGAGTGGGAAACCGCGTGAACCCAATGATGAAGTTGTATGCGAATGCGCGGCAGAACATCAGTTTTTCCGCGCGGCTTGTGTTTGGATTGGTGACGTCAATGCCCACTAACGGGGCCAGCCCTAACGCCATTGTAAGGCAGGAACGAAAGAGCGGTCTTTGGTGACGAAGCAGCGGCGGTCATAGGGGGGCGCGGACACCCTCCATAATGCCCCTGAGTTTGCCTCATTGATCATCTCTCCGTGAGTCCACAATTCCACTCTGGCCACCTCGCCCCCCCCTGCGCCTTCTTGACGGCTTTTGCGAGGATGTGGTATACTGAGAGGTAGGAAGAGAGAGTGGCAAACCTCTGGTGACTAAGTTGTCGGAGCCTTGACGCTTTTTTTGTGTTTTGATAGACTGCTGTTATCACGGTACGGAATGGGTTCGTGCTGAAGATTAGGGGGTGTATGCGAATGAAAATGCGTATACATAAATAATAGGAAAGGAATAGATGTTATGCGGCAAACAGAATCTCTGTTGAACGAATCATTGCCGGAGGATCTCGCCGAGAATGGCGAAAAGTCCGGAGTTCAACAGGAAGAAGAAATAGATTCTCCTCGTGAACCTTTTGATCCGAGCGAGATTTCTATCAGAAGCAAGCCGATAACACTTGATACCATTATGCGCCGCATAAATGGTAATAGTATCCGGCTTGCCCCAAATTTTCAGCGTAATGTCGTGTGGAACAACCAACGCAAGAGCCTTTTGATTGAGTCTCTTATGCTCAATATTCCCATCGCTATTTTTTACGTGGCGGAAGACGAGAAGGGGAGTTGGGATGTGGTCGATGGTTTGCAGCGCCTTACCACGATAAAAGAGTTTGTCAAGGATAAAACATTGAAGCTTGAGGGACTTGAGTTTTGGACGGAGTACAACGGGAAAACCATTGATGACCTGCCGCCTGTTCCCTATAACCGCATCATGGAAACCGAGTTTAGTTTTGTCATTATTGAACGGGGGACTCCAGAGTCGGTTAAGTACAATATTTTCAAACGCATCAACACCGGCGGTATGCCGCTTTCCGGACAGGAAATACGTCACGCTCTGTTTCAAGGGAAGGGAGCCGACCTGCTCGTTGAACTGGCGCAATCAGACGAATTTTTACGGGCTACGGCTAATAGCGTAAACCCCTCACGCATGGCCGACAGGGAACTCATACTACGGCTTCTGTCATTTCTGTTGCTCGGACCGGAGGGGTATACTGCCGCCGACAGTATGGAGCATTTTTTGCGTAAAGGACTGAATATTCTCAATCATGTTGAAAATCTTGATGACAAGAGACTGATACGGGAGTATGGTTGTGAAATGCTGGCCAATATCCGAATCCGTGACTATACAAAAATACGCAGCCTGTTTGCGTTGGGGATGAACCGTAGTGCAGAGTTATTTGCACAAAACGCTTTTCGAATTTCGTTGGAAAATCAAACCCCCCGTGCCCCAATAAACAAAGCGCTTTTTGAGACATGGGGATGCGAGTTAGCATTACTGTCTGTGGATAAGTTTCAACATCTCCTGGGGAAAAAGAAAAAACTTATCAAGGCATACGATGCAAAAAAACGAGAAGAACCGTTTGTTCGAGCCGTTTCCCGCGATTCGTGGAAAAAGGCAACGGTCGATCTTCGCTTCACCACTGTAAACAAACTTGTTATGGAGGCTATTCATGCTGACTAAAATCAATTTGACAAATTTCAAGTCATTTTTGAATACCTCACTTGAGATGCGTCCGTTGACTGTACTGACCGGATTGAATAGTTCGGGAAAAAGCTCCGTGATTCAGGCGATCAATATGGTTGCGGCAGCGTATCAAAAAAAGACTGTCGCCTTGCATGAACACGCTTCACCGCATTTGCTGAAGTCTCTTTACTCAAAAGACTCCTTTTTTGTGCTGGTAATACAGGACGATAAGGGAAATAATTTTGAAATGAAAATTCATGTCACACCAGACGAGTACAGCCTGCAAAAGATAAAACACAGCGATAACAAAGTGTTGCCTGCAATTCAATATATCTCAGCGTCGCGTCTTGGCCCGCAGAATGCGCTTCCAACGAACCCTGAATATTCTTACTCAAAGATCGGCCTAAAGGGGGAGTATGTCATCGACTACATTGAAAAGAACCGCGATATGACTATTGCCAGATCATTGATCAAAACCCCAAGCGGACTCGCAAGTTTAACAGACAATATAGACGCCTGGTTGCAATATATTTCCCCTGGATCGTCTTTGGAGTATGAAATTAACCGACGGCAAAACACCGCATATCCGTATTACAACGGATTTATGCCTACTGAATCCGGATTTGGATTGAGTTATACATTGCCGGTAATCACCGTACTGCTTGCCGCTGAACCAGATACCGTTGTCCTGCTGGAGAACCCCGAAGCGCACTTGCATCCGCAGGGACAAACCGCAATGGGAGAACTCACGGCGCTTGCCGCTGCGATGGGAAAACAAGTCATTATAGAAACACACAGCGACCATGTTATTGATGGTATTCGCATTATGGCGCGTCGCAAACAGATTGACAATACCTGTGTTGTTTTTCATTACATCTCCAAGGATGGTAAAAATAATCCATCCACAGTTGAGACTCCGGAATTATTACCGGATGGCAAACTTTCGTTTTGGCCCCGCGGTTTCTTTGACCAGAATATGTTGAACAAGGCGGAGCTTCTCAAAAAATGAACTACGAGTTTTGTCTTAATCCTTTGAGTTTGCCTGTTGACACCAAAGAACACGCAAACGAATACTTGACAGATATCTTTCGTGGCATCGCGGACCTTTTGTCAACTGGGTCAAGTGGTGTTTTGTATTCTGATGCAAGCCTTGATAAAACATTTCTTGCGGCAGATTGGACATATGGCAACTATAAATCAGAATTAATATATTCACAAGAGCATGACCTGGCGTCATTCGTACTGGAGCTTGACACACGCTCGCCTTTTCTCGACTATGTAAACAACGAGGATTTTTGCTGCTTGACGAAGTATCAAATGAAAATGTTCGGTAAGACACCTCTTGTTTCTGCCGAACATGATATTATCAAATTTGCCTGTTTGAAGAACGCAGTCTTGGTAAGTCTGCCAACGACTGCCCTGTGCCAAAGAGAGAGTATTCCCATTACACTCATTGATGAAGCGGCACAGGATAGTGACGAGATCACTTTATTCAATATTTTCAATGCGGGAACCACTCATATCCCACGCGATGACTGGAAGAATAGTTTATCGGATAACATTCTATTTTCTTCAACTTTTGACGAATGGTATTGTGATCTTAGTGCGAAAAACAAACTGCACGTAGCAAGTTTGATAAAGCGCGCCGATGTGTCGCGTTTCACAGGAACAACGAAACAAACAAAAGCGATCATAAACTCTTCAAATTCCATCCGTGAATGGCGTGGCGGCTGCCCGGATGTTGGCAGCGGTAGAATTCGTATTCTGTACAAATCGGACAAGGGCCGCGTATTTATACTGTTTGGTTTCATAAAAATATCGCCGCATGATTATACGGCGGCAGTTACAAGGGCCGAGACTGCTTTATTAACATTTTTCTGAAAAGAGTAGACGGCTTCGGAGCAAGGAGGCTGCAGATTCGTTTCCGCGACTTTCCTCTCTTTACTCTACCCGCCAGTACCAACATACTCAAATCTTTGCGAATGCGCGGCCTACCGCTTCCACAGCCGGAACGTTTTCGCGTACGCGCATTCAGCGGGCAGCGAGGGGTGAAACAATGCGCGGAAGAGGTTCACCTTCTGGCAGGTGGGGCATTCGCGAAAGCGGCGCTCGAATACGCGGCAGAGGCGCGTCTTTGTGTCAAGAAACTCGCAGGGGGCATGGAAGTCGATTTTGACCGCGCCCCCCGGCAGTATGGAACGGGCATAGCAGCACCGCCCGCAGCGGCCGCAGAGCCCGTCCCAGTTCCCGCGCCATTTCCGGTATGCGCTCCATATACGCGACAGCAGACCGTTACCCCACCGTGCCCACATACGCAAAGCCCGCGGGCGGCGTGGGAGGCGACGGGTCAAACGCGCGGGTAAAGATTGACGAATATAGGTCCATAAGAAAGCTCCTTTCTCCACTTTGACTTTTCCGTTGTATAACGCGATACTATTACGCAGCGACAAAAAAGTCAACAACACTTTTAGGGCAACACTGATTGCCGCATAAATGCGGTCCCATTTTCTCTCCCCAGAGACACGGGGAATCAGAGGACACAGAGTAAGGGACAGATTTTAAGGATTTAAACGCGAATTAGTAGCAACTTCGTTGCTAACGAATTACGCTAATGTACGCGAATTTTTAGGAATTATTTATGCTGTTTTCGCGTTCATTCGTAATAATTCGCGTTCATTCGCGTTTACTTTCTTAAAAATCCTGTTGATTTGATCCTGTTATCGTTGAATGTTAAATTACTGCTTGCCTCGTGCCGCCCCTCGCGCTCATTCCAGACACGACAGCGCCCTTGATATGCTGAACGCGCAGTCGCCGATGCGCTCGATGTTGCGCACAAGGTCGATGTACAAAAGTTCCTGCTTCACATTGACGCCGCTTTCAAGACGGCGGGTGGCGAGCGCTTTGAGCGCGGTGCGGCTCTCGTCGATTTTGTTTTCCAACGCTCTTGCTTTTTGCAGACCGTCGCTGTCCAAATGGGTGTTGATGTTCGCCTCGATAAAATCGAGGAACTCGGCGGCAAGCGCGGAATAGGGAACGAGGAGGTCAATGTCCTCTTTTTCAAAGGACATTTGTTTTTCAATGCTCTTTTTCATCAGCATCGCGAAAACATAGCAGTCATCACTCATGCGTTCAAGTTCTTCGACAATGCGCAGCAAGTGCGGAATGTTGTGCCGCGCCGCATCGCTCAGCGGAAGGTCATAACAGCGGAGCAGGCAGCGGGTTAGTTGTTCCCGCATCTGGTCGAGGTAGTCTTCCTCGCCGCTGAGTTTTTCGATGTGCTCGTCAATGAACGCGCTGTTCATATTCACGAGTCCCGCACGGATGCGGGAAAACATTTTGTTCGCAAGCGCGGTCATCGCCGCGATTTCATTTTCAGCGCGGATGATAAAACCGCCGGCGTTTTCCCGCATATTCCGTCCCATCTCGACAAACTCAAACCTGT
>JAISTO010000104.1 GCA_031272575.1 Treponema sp.
GTCCCGGTAGATCTGAAAGCCGTAGCCTGCCATCGAGCAGATGAAGATGGCCGCCGCCGTGCCGAGCACTGTGTTGCGCAGCGAATTCCAGAACGCGGTGCCCACGGAAACCGTCGCGAACAATTTTTTGACGTTAGCGAACAGGCGTGTGCCGAAGAGCACCCTCCCCTTGATGATATCCACGCTCTCGTTGGTCGCGGCCGACATTGTTGCGGGCCTCGTAGTTAAAGATGCCGTACTGGATGCGGGGCACATTCGCGGAGTAGCCCACGATTTCCTGGTAGATTTTCTGACCGCCGAAAAAAGCGTTGGGCTCGCCGTAGACCGGGGAATTGCCCGCGGGAATCCACGTGGCAATGGCGCCGGAAGAGGGCAGTATCGTTTCGTACAGTTCGACGCTTCCCGCGAAGGTTTTGTTCAGGAAATCCATCGCGAGGTCCGGGTTTTTCGAGTTGGCAAGCACCACCCAACTGGAACCGCCCACGCTCGAATTAAGGATGATGTCGGGCAGGTTCTTCGTCTGCCCCACGGAGAGCGAGGTAGTGAGTTTCTGCTGAATGTCGTCCCATGCGGTTTCCACCACATCCACCTTTACCTGGGGGTTGTCCCTCTGGTAGATTTTCGCCGCCTCGTTCATGGCGTACACATTGAACGAGGGATCCCAGCACCACACCGTCAGAGCAGGCGCCGCGCTCTTTTTTGCGCAGCCCGCGAGAAGCGCGGCCGCGGCGCAGAGCGCCATAAAGGATACACTAACACGTTTCATGTTTTCCTCCTATTATTTTCGAGTATACTCTTTGATTATGGAGGAAGTAAATGTCTTTTCTTATCAAAAACATGTAATTTTCCACGTTGATCCCCCTCCGAAAAGTCAAGAATTCAAGAATTTAACCGCGAATGACACGAATTAGTAGCAACTTCGTTGCTAACGAATGAACGCGAATTTTAAGAATTGTAGGTGGTATTATTCGCGATAATTCGGCGGCAACGAAGTTGCCAATAATTAGCATACATTCGCGTTTACTTTCTTAATTGCTGACTTTTTGGAGTGGGCTCACGTTTGAGAGAACGAAACTGCCGAAAAAGCACCCCCTTTCGCGGGAGCCCCCTGTCTAAGCGGCGTCCAGAGCCTTGTCGATGAAGGCCTTGTCTTCCGCCTCGATAAGTTGCTTTTTTTCCAGCACGTAGGTGAGGTTCTTGAAAGCGTTTTCAAGATGAGCGAAGTCGTTGAACTTGAGGGCGTCAATGCGGGCACTGAGACGCGCCTCCACCCCGGCGATGTCTGCCTTCAGTTCGCTGCGTACCTCGACAAAACGCTTGTCCACCTCGGTGAAACGCTTGTCCACCTCGATGAAACGCTTGTCCAGCCGCGCGTTTTGGAGGAGAAACCCTCCGATCACGACCACCAGAATGATAATAGTGCGGAGATTTTCCCCCGTAAAAACGATATCCAATAATGATTTCATATACAGTACCTCTTTTCGTATTAAGATAGCATTAAGATACCACTGTTTCGCGGTGTTGTCAACCCCACGAAAAAGCCCCTGCTTCCCGCGGGGGCGGGAAGCAGGGGCCGGGCTCAATGTTTCATTTTCCCTCCTCCTCTTGTTGGGGCGTAAAGAGCAGGCGGCTGCCGCGGCGGGTCAAACGAATCGAGCAGCGCCATCAGCGTTGCCGCCGCCGTATCAATCGTGGTCTGGCCCACCAGCGGGAAATCCAGCAGGCTCTCGTCCGCCAGGGTTGCTTTTGCGGTTTCCAGGGCGGTTTGCAGGGTTCTGTAGCGCATGGTGGATTTGTCCAGCGTTTTAAGCAGCACCAGGCCCTTTGCGTACAGGGTGGAAAGCAGGGTAAAGTCCAGGCTTGACATGGCATCCTCGGAAGTCATGACGTACAGGTTTGCTACGCAGCCATAAAAATAAGTAGTGCCCTTAATAGGCCCCTGGCGCAGTTGTATATACCGTCCGCTCACCGGCGCAAACCGGGCGAACACATACGAGGATGAATCCGGCCAGGTTCCCCGGACCACCTACGTGCTGGAAAAAAAAGCATCTTATCGAGGCGGAAGATAAAGTGTTCATCGACAAGGCTCTGGACGACGCTTAGGCGGCACGGCGCGTGGGCGCACGGGCGCAGGGGGCAGGTGGGGAGTAGGGAGTGGGGAATGGGGAGTAGGGTGCGCGGCGTTTTCGAGATGCGCGGACTACCGACAAGCATATCGGTAGTACAAAAGGCTTTCAAAGTAAGAACCTACTCCCCAAGCGGCCGTAGGCCGCGCCCCTTGACAGGCGCCCCTCGAACATGGCACCATACCCCCATGAGACGCATCTTTAACGTTGCCGGGCCCTGCAACCCGCAGCAGCACTACATGATAGACGCCTACCGCCGGCTCGGGCCTGAGGTATCGGCCCTTATCGCGGACGCGCAGTACTTCATCATCCACGCGGCGCGGCAGAGCGGCAAAACGACCCTGCTCCTGGACCTGACCCTTCGCATAAGCGCAAAGGCCGATTACTACGTGCTCTACTGCTCGCTGGAGACACTGCAGGGGATTAGCGACCCGAAGGACGGCATTCCGTCGATTGTCAGCGCCCTCGCGCACGCGCTGCGGGTGTTCGATCTGCCCCAGGCCGCGGCCTTTAAGCAGGGGCTCGATCTAAGCGATTATACCAATGTCTTAAAGGACGCGTTAACCACTTACTGCCGGTCACTTAATAAACCGCTGGTCATCTTTTTTGACGAGGCTGACTGCCTTTCCGGCCAAACGCTGATCAACTTTCTGCGGCAGTTACGCTCTGGCTATGTTACGCGCTCTGTTGCCCCTTTTGTGCATTCGCTGGCGCTCGTGGGCCTGCGGAACATACGCGACTACCGCGACGAGTACCGCCCCCCCAACCAGAGCCTCGGCACCGCGAGCCCCTTCAACATCAGCAAGCGGGCTCTCACCTTACGCAACTTCACCTTCGACGAGATCACCGAGTTGTACGCGCAGCACACCGCGGACACGGGCCAGGTTTTTCAGGATGACGCTGTCGACCTGGTCTGGGATCAGACCCAGGGGCAGCCCTGGCTCGTCAACGCGATCGCCTGCGACATCGTCGAAGCAACGCCGCCGGAAGTACCAATCACTGTCGAGATGGTCTCGAACGCGATTCACGCCATCGTCACGCGGCGGGACAGTCACTTCGACTCGCTTATGGCCCGCCTCCGCGAGGAGCGGGTGCGGCGCATCATAGAGCCGGTGATCACCGGGGAAAAAGCCGGGCTCAACTCCCTGTCCGACGACTACAGTTATGTGAAAGACCTGGGGCTTATCCGGGACGACCGGAGGCGGGTAGAGCCGGCGAACCCCATCTACGGCGATATCATCGTGCGGAGTCTCAACTGGCCGACTCAGACGGTTCTGTCGGAAGAGAACCTTCCCTACCAGTTGCCCCGCTGCATGAAGGGCGGCGCCATCGACATGGACTACCTGCTGCGGGACTTTCAGGCTTTTTGGCGGGAGAACGGGGCTATCTGGAAAGAGCGCTACGACTACAAGGAGGCCGCGGGGCAACTGGTGCTGCAGGCGTTTTTGCAGCGGGTGTTGAATGGCGGCGGCCGCATCACGCGCGAGATGGCCGCGGAGACGGGGCGCGCTGATCTCTGCGTGGAGTACGAGGGGAAGCGCTATCCGATAGAGTTGAAGATACGCTACTCGTCGAAGACACTGCGGGAAGGGATTGAGCAGTTGGGGCGCTACATGGACACGCTGGGCTGCGAGCGCGGCTGGCTGGTGTTATTCGACCAGCGGAAGGGCATGTCGTGGCCGAAGAAGTTATACGCGCGGACGAAGAAGGCGGGCGGCAAGGTGATACGGGTGTATGGGGCCTGAGGGAGTGGGGGGCGCAGGCGCAGGGTGAGGGGGAGCGAGCGGAGGGCGAGGCGTGGACGGTGGACGGTGGACGGTGGAGTCGTTGTTCGTAAGTCTTTCGTACTACCGGCATGCTGGTAGTACCACGAAAAACTTTCGCATCGCTCCCTCCACCGTCCACCGCCTACCGTCCATTCCCCCCCTTCCTACCCCTTCAGGCCGGAGGACGCGACGCCCTGTACGAAGTAGCGCTGCAGGCTCAGAAAGATCACCAGCACGGGAATAAGCGCAATGACGCTCGCGGCCATAATCAAACCGTACTCGGAGGAGTACTGCGATATGAACGAGCGGAGCCAGATGCCGTACTCGGAGAGCCCGTCGATGCGGGCCGCTTCCCGCAGTTCGTTGGGCACACTCTCGGCTTTGGTCCAAATGTCAACATAGTTGCGCCAGCGCGGGGCCCTGGGGATACACTCAATCGGAAAGCGGAACACGTCCTTATTCAACAGTTACTTCACCTCGGAAAAAATGCGGGCCGCAAAAGAAATGCTTCTTGAAGGCAAACTCGTGTACGAGATTTCCGAACTGCTCGGCTACGAGAGCGCGTTCTATTTCAGCAAGGTATTTAAAAAGAGGGAAGGCATATCCCCCCGCGAATTCCTGCGCCGTCAGGAGAAAGCCTCGTTGGGGAGTAGGGAGTGGGGAGTAGGGAGTAGGGCAAAAATCCCCTCTGCGGCCAGATTCCGCGGTCGAGCCGCGGAATGACGATGTCCTGCTACGGAATGGCGGGGGGGGGGGTCACGAAAGAATATCTCCCCGCTCGAGCGCGCGGCTTATGAGGCGGCTGATCAATCTGGGGTAGGGGACTCCCGAGCGCTCCCAGAGTTTGGGGTACATACTGATGCGGGTAAAGCCCGGCATCGTGTTGATTTCGTTTACCAGGACGCCGCCGTCCGGCCGCACAAAAAAGTCCACCCGCGCCAGGCCCTCGCAGCAGAGCACGGAAAAAGTTTTCCGGGCGAGGCTCTTTACGGTCCGCACCGTATCCTGATCAAGCGCCGCGGGAATAAGCAGCTCCGCGCCCTTCTCGTCCAGGTACTTCGCCTCGTAGGAATAAAACTCGTGCCTGCTCCGAATCTCGCCGGGGGGGGAGGCCAGCACCTTGTTGTTCCATTCCAGCACCGCGCATTCGATTTCGCGGCCCTCGATGTAATCCTCGATGATCACCTTTTGGTCAAATGCAAAAGCCTGCTTCAGCGCGGTGACGAATTCCGTTTTTGAATGCACCTTGCTTACCCCCACCGAGGAGCCCATGTTCGCCGGCTTGACGAAAAAGGGGAGGCCGAAGACCTCCTCGTAAATCTTGTAGACCGCGCGGGCCTGCTCCACGGCGCTTTTGTACGAGGGGTCGGCGCGGAGTTCGACCCAGCCCGCGACGGGGACTCCGGCGGCGCGGAGGAGTTGTTTCGCTATCGCCTTGTCCATGCCCACGGCGGAACCGAGTACGCCGGCCCCCACGAAGGGGACGCCGGCCAGTTTCAGGAGGCCCTGCACGGTGCCATCCTCGCCGAAGGGGCCATGCAGGATGGGGAAGACCACATCGAGAGACGCCTCCTCCCGGCCGGTTTCGAGATTGAAGAGCCTGCCGCCGCGGCCCGGGGCAAGCGTAACCGGCGCCCCTCCCGGCGCGAGCGCTATGCGGGATGGATCATCCTCGTGCAAAAACTGTGCCAAGCCCCGCTGCTGCATCGACCAGCGGCCGGTTTTTTGAATGCCGATAAACACCGGTTCGTAACGCGCTTTGTCGAGCGCGTCGAGCACATTTTTTGCGGACTGCAGCGACACTTCATGCTCCGCCGATTGACCGCCGGCCAGAATTCCGACTACCGGTTTTTTGTTTTTCATCATAACTCCCTTTTTGATTCCCCGTCTGCTATGCCGGGGCGGTATTTTTCAATCCGTTCACCGCTATGAGCGCGCCCCGTTTCAGTTCGTCCACCGAGTCCTGACGCAGCACGACCAGTTTGAATGCCGCGGCCTCGAGTATGCTGAAGAGCATGTCGTCAGCGTCATGCACGTTGACCGCCGCGAATTCGCCGGAGCGTATCCCCTCGATGACGGTGGACGCGAAAAAGTGCCGCAGCCGTATGGTCCGCCTGCGGAGCCGCGGCCCCGGGTCCCTGCCGCCGCGGGCTATCAGCATAAGGTACTGCATAACGACCGCGAGGATGCGGCGGTTTTCTTCGAGCCAGCGGAGCGTGCCGCACAAGATCGCGCTCAGTTTCCCCGCGCTCCCTTCGCCGCTCCCCCGTATGCGGCGGATTTCATGCTCTATGCCGTCGAGCAGGTACTTTATGCTGAAATTGAAAATTTCGGTTTTATTGTGAAAATAGCGGTACAGACTCGTCCGCGTAAGCCCGCAGCGGTCAGCGATTTTTTGAAAGGTCGTGTCCGCAAAGCCGTCGTCAATAAACACATCGAGCGCCCGCTCCAGAATCTCCGCGCGCCGTTTTTCATGTTCAACTATGATCGCCATCACCGTGTCCTTTTGGAGTTATTTGTGATATTGGATTTAGTTGATTAAGTGGATTAAATTGATAGAAATAGACGTTCTCCGCGCCGGCCTTTATTTCGCGGCACGAGTCCGCCTTTTTTCCGTAGAGGGACTCGAAGCCCGCATGGTCTGAGAGTACGCAGAGTTTCCAGCCGGGGAAGCGCTCCGCAAGGCCGCCCATGCTTTTATAGAGCGCCTCGGTACGCTCCTCGTCCCCGAGGCGTTTTCCGTAAGGCGGGTTCGTGACGATGAAGCCGCCGTCCCAGCCGGGCTGCGGGGCCGCCGCCTCGGCGGGCAGGACCCGCACCCGCGGCGCGGCGCCGTCTTTTGCCGCCGCCCCCGTCAGGCGCAGCGCCCGGCGGAGGTTCGCCTCCGCGAGGGAGACCGCCTTTTCGTCAACATCGCTTCCCGCTATGCGGACGACGCGGCTCGTGTCCACCGCGTCCCGCAGTTCGGCGCGTACCCGCGCTTCTACGGCCTTGTCCGACAGCGCGAGTTTTTCGAGCGCGAAATGCCGCCCCAGACCGGGCGCCGCGTCCCAGGCGTAGAGCGCGGCCTCCGCCAGGATGGTGCCGGAGCCGCAAAACGGGTCGCAGAGCGGGAACTTGCGCTTCCAGCCGGCCATAAGGAGGAGCGCGGCCGCGGTCGTCTCGCGGAGCGGCGCCTTGCCGCCCC
>JAISTO010000175.1 GCA_031272575.1 Treponema sp.
TATAATTTTCGCCATTTTGCAAGTTTTTTCTCTGGGGAGTAGGGAATAGGGAGTGGGGAGTAGGGGGGAGTGGTGCGGGGGCGGGGCGCAAGCGAGAGGGGGTCGAGAGGTGCATGGGGTAATGACTGACGGTCAAGCCGCGGAGTGACAGGGGCAAATCCCTCTATATCGCGATGCGCGCGTCAAAGACCGGGCCTTCTGTGCAGCAGCGGGCATGACCATCCCGCGTCCTGATCGTGCAGCCGAGACAGGCGCCCACGCCGCAGGCCATGCGGGTTTCCATACTCACCAGGCAGGGGATGCCGGCCTCGCGGCAGGCCGCGGCAACGATGCGCATCATGGGGAGGGGGCCGCAGGTGAGCACCGCGCCGCGGCCCGCGGGTGAAAAAAAGTCGGTTACAAAGCCGCGCCGTCCCTCGCTGCCCGCCTCCACCGCTGTGACGAGCGAGCGGGGCTTTAAGCCCGCGATCCCGAAAGGCTTGTCCCTGAAACCAGCGTAGAGGTCGTAGACCGGGCCTGCACCGGCGCGGCGCGCGTCAAGTTCCGAGGCAAGGGCCGCGAGCGGGGCGATTCCAAGGCCCCCGGCCACGAGCGCGAGGGGCCCCTCCAGGGAGAGTCCGGCGTCACGCGCCCCCTGCTGCCAGCCCCTGCCCAGAGGCCCCGAAAGTTCCACCCGCTCCCCGGGGCGCAGCGAGCAGAGTTCCGCCGTGGCCTTCCCCCGCCGCGCGACGAGGAAGCGCAGATGCAGCCCCCCAGCCCCGGCCCGCGTCCATCCCGCCGCGGAAAAAGGGCGTCCGAGAAAGGCCGAGGTCCGCTCGGGCCTCAGCATAAAAAATTGTCCGGCCTCTGGAGGGGGGCCCTGCCAGTCAAATTCGAGTTGAACAATGCTTTCGCCGCCCTCGCCGTCTTCGCCAGAGGACGCGGTGCATACGCATAATTGATTGTGTGCCGCGCGTCTGTTTTTGCAGAGTTCCGTATTCATCACCCTGCGGGAAGTATAGCAGGGGGGGAAATTGAATTCAAGGGGGCATGGGGAGTGGGGAATAGGGAGTGGGGAGTGGGTGCTTACTTCGCAAGCCTTTGGTACTACCGATATACTTTTGGTAGTACGCGCAACCCACTTGCAACGCGCACTCTACTCCCTATTCCCTACTCCCTACTCCCCAAGCGCTCCGCGCCCCCCACTAGACTTTTCCCGCAGTCTCCGCTATACTCTTCCCAATGGCAACTGTCTATTGCTTTATAAACCAGAAGGGCGGGGTGGGCAAGACGACCTCGGCTATCAATATCGGCGCGTACCTCGCGCTTGCGGGCAAGCGGACCCTGCTCGTGGACTTCGACTCGCAGGCCAACCTCTCGAGCGGGGTGGGGCTAAGCGGCGCCAAGGCGCGGCCGGGCATCTACGAACTCATCGCCGGCCTCGTGCCGCCCGATGATGTGCTGCGGGACACGGCGACACCCGCGCTCAAGGTGATACCCGCGACCGCGGACCTCTCCGGCGCGGCGGTCGAGTTGATCGATCAGGAGGGGCGCGACTTCTTCCTGAAAAACGCCCTCGCCCCCCTGCGCGAGCGCTTCGACTTCATCCTGATCGACTGCCCGCCCTCGCTGGGGATACTCACGGTGAACGGCCTCGCCGCCGCGGACGCCGCGCTTATCCCCATGCAGTGCGAATACTTCGCGATGGAGGGCCTCACCCAGCTGCTGCTCACCATCCAGCGGGTGCAGAAGCACGTGAACCCGGCGCTCAAAATCGGGGGTATCTTCTTCACCATGTACGATCCCCGTACGCGGCTTGCCCAGCAGGTCGTGCAGGAGGTGAGCACGTATTTCAAAAACAAGGTCTTCCGCACGATTATCCCGCGGAATATCCGGCTCTCCGAGGCCCCCTCGCATGGGATACCCATCTCCGCGTACGACGCTCAGTGTTCCGGGGCGCGGGCCTACGAAGCGCTCACAGAGGAGGTGCTGCACCGTGGCTAAACTAAAGCATGGCCTGGGAAAGGGGCTCGATGCCCTCCTTCCGGCCGACCAGCCCCTCGGCCAGGGGGTCGAAGGCTTCCCCGAGGTCCCCATCGTTAAGGATGATAGGGATACCAGGCCCCCCGTGACGGGAGACATAGTCATCACTCTTAATATTGACCTTATAGACCCGAACCCCGGCCAGGCGCGTTCGCTCTTCGATCCGGAGGCGCTCGAGGAACTGGCCGCCTCAATCCGCGAGCATGGGGTCATCAACCCGGTCATCGTGGAAAGCAAGGGGGATGGGCGCTACGGCCTCGTGGCCGGCGAGCGCCGCCTGAGGGCATCGCGCATCGCGGGGCGCACGGAGATACCCGCTATCGTGCGGGATTACACGGAGCAAAAACGCGCCGCCGTGTCCCTTATCGAAAACATACAGCGCGCCGACCTCAACCCGATCGAGGAGGCCGCGGCATACAAAAGTTTGATGGCCCTGTCGGGTCTTTCGCAGGAGGAGGCCGCGGCCATGGTGGGCAAGAACCGGGCCACGGTGGCCAACACGCTGCGCCTCCTCAAACTGCCCGACGCCATGCAGGAGAGCCTCCGGGAAGGCGCGCTGAGCCCCGGGCACGGCCGCGCGATCCTCTCGGTGAATGGGGCCGCGGCCCGCGATGCCCTCTACCGCGAGATCGTCGCGCGCTCGCTCTCCGTGCGGGAGGCCGAAAAACGCGCCGCCGCCCTGAACGAAGGCCATGCGGCAAAGGCGGGGGGCCAGGCCGCTCCGGGCCCGGACAAAAAGCCCCCCCGCGCCCCGGAACTCGATGCCATGGAAGAAAAATTCATGCATCATCTTGGTACCAAAACGGTCATCTCCGGTACCCTCGACAAGGGGACTATCACCATCGACTACTACTCGATGGAAGACCTCGACCGGCTCTACGGGCTTCTGGGGGGCTGATATTTTTGGAGATAAGGGGACTCGAACCCCTGACATCCAGCTTGCAAAGCTGGCGCTCTAGCCAACTGAGCTATATCCCCGTTGCAGACTATCTTACTATACCAACAAGGCGATTTAGTGTCAAGGGGGGTGGACGCTGCGGAATGACGGCTGCGTATATCCGCCCGGGGCATTAGCCCCCCGCGGTTTCCTGAATGAGCGCGAACGTACGCTCCGCGCAGGCGTCCCACGAAAAGAGGCGCGCCCGCTCGATGCCCGCGGCGCGGCTCTCGCGGTACAGTTCGCGGTTCGTCGTAAGGCTGACCATGCGGTCGGCCATGTCGTCCGCGTTGAGGGGGTCGAAGTAGAGCGCCGCATGCTCGGCCGTTTCCGGGAGCGAGGCCGCGCGGGCGCAGGCGACCGGCACCCCGCTTGCCATGGCCTCCAGCGCACCCATGCCGAACCCTTCGTGCATCGAGGGGATCACGACGATATCCGCGCCCGAGTACAGTTCCGGCAGGCTCGTTGTGGGGAAGTAGCCGGTGAAAAAAATGTCCTTTTTGTAGGGGGAAGCCGCGGCAGCGTCTTTTATGACCTCGGAGCGCCGCGAATCCGCGCCCGCCAGGACGAGCCGGTGGGGATATTTGGTTCTCTCTTTGAAAATACGGAAGGCTTCTATCAATCTAACATGATTTTTTGCTGGATGATCTAATTTTGACGCATACAAAACATAGGGGCGTCTGAAACTGAAGGGCTGAATAAGCACGACGCTCTCGTCATTCCGGGGGCGCGGGTAAAATTCTTTCATATCGATACCATTGGGGATTACTTCGATACGGTTTTCTTTTATGCCGGTAAGGCGCATAAGTTCCTGCTTTACCCAGTTACTTACCGCGATAACGCGATCCAAACTGCGGAGCGAATTGAAAATGCTGACCCGCATTACCGGGCCGAGGTGCTCCCGTGTGCGGGGGGACCTGCGCCAGGCGCCCATATCGTGCACCACGCCGATGCTGGGGCAGGGGGAACGGTGGGGAAGGCGCTTGTGCGCGGCCGGAAAGAAGCAGGCGCGCCAGCCCCTGCTTTCGGCAAACGCGGGATATTTGACGAAATGCCATATTGCGTTGGCCGTCCGGCCGTCAATCGAACACTTGGGAATAAACTCGAGTTCCGGCGCCGCTTCCGCATACGAAAAACGGTCGTACTCCCAGCCGAACAACTCGTACTGAGCCCCTGACGGCGGTATACGCTTAAGCAGTTGCAGAATGTAAGCGCCAACCGCGGATTTCCCGCCGTCACAGGCAAAAGTATCTATGCCTATCTTCATTCAAGCCTCCCGTGCTCCGGCACGGGGCCGAAGGTCTCTTATAATATACCAAAAAAAGACAGAAGCGTCAAGGGGGGGACGCCCCCTTGACTCCCCCCTCGCAATCGTGTATAGTATCCCTATGGATATGAACTTTGTGTTGGCCCTTTGTACCGCTTTGGTCGGGGCTACCGCGTATGTGGTAACGACGATGGTCTTTATCAAAACGACGCGGGTCGATATGCGGAACCTTCGGGATGACCTGAAGGATATTAGGAATTCGGTCGAAAGCCGCTTTACCATGGTCGAAAACCGCTTTGCTCTCATCGAGGCCCGGCTCAATAAGGTCGAGATCGACGTGACCGAGATAAAAGCGATCTGCCGCGAGCGCTCGAACAGGAACACCCCCGTCTGATCCGGCGCCCCTCAGCGCCGCGCGGTTACCAGGAATAGTTCTACTTCCGAGATGCTCAAGCCCAGGCGCAGGGCGATGGCGCGGGGGCTGAGGCCCGCGGCGCGGAGTTCGGCACAGGCGGCGGCGAGGTCAGCCGCCTGCGCGGTGGGCGCCGCCTGCGGGGCGGGCGCCGCCTGCGCGGCGGGCACGGCCTGCGTTGCGGGCGCGGCCTGCGTTGCGGGTGCCGCCGCCTGCGGGGCGGGCGCGGCCTGCGCCGCGGGCGCGGCCTGCGCGGCGGGCGCCGCCTGCGCGGTGGGCGTTGCCGCCTGCGGGGCCGGTTCGGGGAACAAGAGGGGCCGCTGCTTGCCCAGTTCCGCATAGGCTTTGGCGGCGGCGCTGCCGCGGTGCTGCTCTTTCGAGAGGGTTTTGATTGCGCGGCCGGTATCGTCGAGCAGGGCTCTTAGTTTTTCTTCCCGGTCTTCGATCAGCGTAAGGTCCTGATCCATCACGCGGTCTACTTCAAGCAGAATCTCGTTCACCCCTTCCCGCACTTCCTCTATGAGCCGATCGCGGTTGGTGCGCTTTTTGACATAGCGGACGAGAAAGAAAACCGTGGCGAGCCAGATAAGGCTAAACGCAAGTATCGTAACGAGCAGTGCCGGCATATACGCGTCCTTCCCGCTTAGCCTGATATGTCCACATTCCTGCCAAGCATGGGGTCTTCCAGGCAGCGGGGGGGCTTTTTCGGCGGGGCTTTGTCGTCCTGGCGCTGCTTCTGTTTGCCGGAGCCGCCCCCCGCGCCGCGGCCGCCCCAGCCGTGGATGCCCTCGGCGCCGTCCCCGAGGTCCTGCGCCTGGTTCACGGCCTGCACCTGCGCCTCCTGCCTGCGGCGGCTCTCCTGCGCCTGCAGGCCGGCCTGAATCTGGGCGCCGTCGCGGGAAAGGGCCTGCTCCTTGCCCACCTTGTCCATCTGCGTGAACAGGGTCTGCAGGTCAATCGGCTGTACGGCCATCGGGGCCCTTCTTTGCGTCGTCCTCCGGCTCTTCGTACTTGATCGCCCGCACGAGTTTGTTTTCGAGCACGAAGGTGACGGACTTGTAGTCGGAGTGGATTTCGTTCAGCGTGTCTTTGATGATCACCTTGACCCCGGAACAGACGCGGTCCGACGCGGACACCTTGCCCCGGATAGTGAGGTTTTCGATCGTCAACTGGAGTTTGTCCACCTCCTCGGTTATGCGCCGCAGTTCCGCGGCCACTTCGATCACCTTTTCGTTTACTTCGGTCAACTGCGCCTCTTTGTCATCGGGAAGGACCTTGCGCTGGCGCTTGATGTTCATGAGCGTTTTGAGCGTGTGCTGCATCTCCTCCAGTTGTTTTTCCGTTTCGATCTTGCTCTGCTTCAACTGCTCGATTTGATTTTTCATCTTGGGGTCTATGCCGACCTCGCAGATCGTTTCGCGGCCTATGCTGTTGCCGAGCACCTTCGCGTTGATCTCCTCGGTGGCGCGGAGATGCCCCCCCACGATGTGCGATTTTTTGCCCCCCTGACAGATGATCCGCTTGCTTGCGTCCACCTTGGAGCTCATGATCTCGTCCGTTGCCGACACCATGATCCCGGCCTCGATGTTCGCGTTTTCGATGAACTTCGCCCAGACCGAGCGGCTCGTCCGCACGAAGCCGCCGTTTTTCGCGTTGATGCCCTGGTGCACGATAATGTCGCCCTCCGCGTCCAGATTTGACTTGCCGACATTGCCGTTCACCTCGATGTTGCCGTCAGCCTTGATCGAGAAGTTATCGTCAACATTGCCCTTTACCACCACCGTTCCGAGGAAGATGATGTTGCCGGTGTCCGCGCCGACCGTATCCAGTTCGAGGATAGGCTCCACATTGATTTTCGCGCCCACCAGCAGCACCTGGCCGTTTATGTCCGCGATGATCGTATCGCCGGCCTCGTTCAGGTGGACATTTTTGCCGTCCGGCATGGGGATGTCCTTCCCCTCTTTCGCGGGGATAAGTTTGCCCGTCACCGTTTTGCCGGGGACGCCCTGTTTGCAGGGCATTTTTTTTGCCAGAGGCTGATTTTGTAGCACGTTTTGAATGACGTTCAATTCCTTGAAATCGACGTTGCCCTTTTCATCTTCTTTTAGTTTGACTTTGGTCTGATCGGTTTCGAAGTTGTACTCGATGTACGCGTTCGTGCCGTCCACCGGCGGGACCGCCTCGGCCACGAGCACTTTTTCGCGGTAGACCGGGTTGTCCACAAACTCGCGGATGGCGTCCTCTTTGATGCCGCAGGTGACGTAGTTGTTGCGCAGATAGGTGATGATGTCGTCGTAACTGAGGTCGGTGCCCCCGGGCCCGGGCTGGGTGACCGAGAGGAAGGCCCGCATATCGTCGCCGGTGATGTCGAGGTGGGGGGTGCTGTTGTTGCCCGGCCGGGGGTCGAAGTCCCCCACTTTGACGTATTCGCCCGCCTCGCGTTTCAGGGCCTCCGTGAAGGCGGCCTCGTCGATTCGGGTGACCGAGCGGAGGAGCAGGCGGCGGCGGGCGTCTTTTTCGTCGGGTTTTTTGCCGTGCCCCTTCGCGGGCAGCACCTTGATAAAGGCCCCGTCGAAACCGAGGTGCACGAAGATCTGGCCGTCACTGTCTTCGATGACGGCGCCCGCTTCCGCGGCGGCCGCTTCCACCTGGGCCGCGGCGGCGGCGGCCTTGCGGCCCTCGGCCCGCTCGTAGGCCTTTATGCGCCAGGTTTTTTTCCCCGCCCCGAGGAAACCGGCGGAGCCGCGCTCCACTACCTCGAAATCGAGCCTGCGCCGCGGGATGTCGAGGAGCGTGGAGGCCTCCGCCGCCGCCGCCTCGAAGCTGACGCCCTCGGTTTCCACCACGCGGACGCCGCGGTCGAGAACGAGCCGTTCCCTGACGCGGCGCTGCAACTCGGGAAAATCGACCATGGCGCCCTACATGATCCCCCGCCGCGAGTTTTTCAGTTTGCCCCGCAGCCGCAGGATCGCCTTCGTGTGCAACTGCGACACCCGCGATTCCGTTACCTCGAGGACCTGCCCTATCTCTTTGAGGGTAAGGTCTTCGTAGTAGTAGAGCACGAGGATTTTTTTCTCTTTGTCGGGAAGTTCGCTGAGCGCCTCCGATATGACGCGGCGGATTTCGTCCCGCTCGGCGATGACCTCCGGGTTCAAACTGGAGGGGGCCTCGAGGCTGTCCACCACGGATATCTTGTCGTTGTCATCCCCGGTGAACCAGACGTCGTTCATGGACACGATCGACGCGCCGGAGACTTTGCGCATCATCTTCTGGTAGTCGCTGTCGCTCAGGCCCATCTCGGCCGCGATCTCCTGATCGGTGGCCGGCTTTCCGAGCCGGGCCTCGAGTGAGCCTATCGTGGATTCGAGTTCCTTCGCGGTCTGGCGTACCGAGCGGGGCACCCAGTCGATGCTCCGCAGTTCGTCGAAGATCGCGCCCCGGATGCGGGTAACCGCGTAGGTCTTGAATTTGACCTTTTTGTCCGGGTCGAACTTGTCGATCGCGTCGAGAAGCCCGAACACGCCGAAGCCGACCAGATCGTCGTACTCGACGCTGTGAGGCATGGTTACCGCGATCTTGCCCGCCACATACTTGACGAGCGGCGCATACTGCTTGATGAAGGCCTCCCGCAGTGCGGGATCCCGCGTCTTGTAGTACTCGCGCCAGCGATCGTCTTCTGTGTCTTCTGTTTCAGGAAGGCCCTGCGCCGCAGCGCCGTCCTGATCGTTCCGGTCATCCGGGGAGATGTTTTTCCCCATAGTTATCCCTCTTCCTGCCTTAATTTTGTTCGTATCGCTTCGGCCAAATGCTTCGGATCCGTGCCGTCGAACGCGCCCGCTTTTCGCTTGCCGCCGCCCGCCGCGGCAGGCTCCGGAGCAAGGGCGGTCGTGTACCCGCCGGCTCCGCCGCCCTGCAGCCCGCCCCGGCTCCCCTCCAGCGAGGAGAAGGCCCCGGCCAGGCTGTCGAGGCTCGGAAGCCCCTCGCTTTCCGGCAGCGCCGCCGGCGCCGCTGTAGACGGCGCTGTGGGCGCCGCTTCAGACGTAACTCCAGTATAGCGCGCCGCGTCATTTTCGTCTAGTATGGTACCCCCCGCTCCGGCAGCGCCGCCGTCCGCCGCGCCCCCGTCGAGCAGTTCCGCATACGAGAGGCCCGCTTCAGCGCTATCCTCCTGTATGTTGACCAGTTGCCCATAGGCCGCGTCCGCGTCCGCGACGTCCGTATCCGCGGCGCCTATATCCGCGGCATCTTCCGGAGCGGTGAGTTCCGGGAGGAATTTTTTCACCAGGGTCTGCAAAAGCAGCGCAAGGGTGAAAAAGACCGCGGCGAACACGAAGGCCCAGAGGAGCGCCTTCGGGAAGCCCTTGCTTATAAGCCCCAGGAGCAGGGAAAGCGCAAACGCGAGGGCGGCCGCGATGCCGCCCGCCTTAAAGTTCAACATGATCGCGCTGTCTAGCCCCCGAAAATGCGCCGCATACGGCTCGAGATGCCCGGGGCGTCGGGCAGGTCTGTTTTTTCAAGCCGGCTGACGATGTGCTGAACGCAGGTCGAGGCCTTGCAGCGCGGCGCGGTGACCATGAAGGGCTTCTGGCGCAGCACCGACTGCGCGACCATGGCGTCGTCGAAGATGAAGCCCAGATAATCCACTTTAAGATTGAGGAACTGCCCCGCGATGCTCGTCATGCGGTCGGCCACCTTTTTGGCGTCCCCCGCGCTCTTGACGCGGTTGACCACGAGTTTGAGCCCCATGTTGAGGTTGTCGATCTCGGCCGCTATCACCTTGATGATGCCGTACGCGTCCGTAATCGCCGTGGGCTCCGGCGTCGTGATGATCACCGCGTCGTCCGCCGCCGCGATGAAGTCGAGGACGTTGCTCGAGATGCCCGCGCTCGTATCGATGATGATGATATCCGCGTTGGAGAGGGTGTCCAGTTCATCAATGAAGTTTTGCCGCTCGTCGTCCGAGAGGTTGGCGATCTTCGAGAAGCCGGAGGCCCCGGCCACTATGGAGATGCCGTACTCGGTGTCCACCATGATTTCCCGCATGGTCTTCTGCTTGCGGATAACATGGTAGAGGTTGTACTTGGGGATCATATTCAACATGACATTGACATTGGCGAGCCCCAGGTCCGCATCCATAACGATGACCTTTTTGCCCATGCGGGCGTAGGCCAGGGCCATGTTGACCGAGACGTTGGTCTTGCCCACGCCCCCCTTCCCGCTCGTAACGGTGATGATGCGGGTCCTGCGGGTGCGCGCCGGAGCCGGCCCCGCCCCCAGGGTAAGGCTATCCTTCCCCAGTTCTACCAGGGGTTTGCCGGTTTCGTCCCGCTCCTTGCTGTTCCCCTGCCGCATGAGTATGCGCAGTTTTTCCGCCTGATCTTCCATTATGCCGCCGCGCCGAAACGCTCCTCCAGTTTAGATCTGCTGACGGTGAACCCGTCGAGCCGTTCCAGTAATGATAGCGCATTCGCCGTCTGTATGTCTACCGGTGTCTGGCCGTGGCAGAGGTACACGATGGGTTTTTGTTTTTCCCACATAACGGAGAGGATATTGCCCGCGTGCATGGTCTCGTCAAGTTTGGTGACGATAAGCGCCCGGGGGTTGAAGGGCTCGAAGCGCGTGACGATTTCGCTGAGATCGCGGGTTTTGGTCGTGACGGACGCCACCAGAAAGGTCTCGGCGCGGGACCCGCAGGCGCTGAGCAGTTTCTGCATGGTCTGTAGTTCGCCGCCGTCATGGGGGCTGCGGCCCGTCGTGTCCACCAGGATGAGGTCGGTGTGGCGGGCCTTTTCCACGAGGACGCGCTGCAGTTCCACCGCCTCGGACGCGAGGTAGGTGGGGCACTTGAGGATATCCCCGTAGGTTTCCAACTGCTGGCGCGCGCTTATGCGGTACGAGTCGGTGGTGACGAGCGCGATCTTTTGCAGGGGGCGGCCGTTGTTTCGGTCGATGGCGAGGGCCGTCGCCAGTTTGGCGATCGTCGTCGTCTTGCCCACGCCGGTGGGCCCCACCAGGATGATCACGCGGGGGCGGCGGGCATAGCGCTCGTCCCTCTGGTAAAAGGTGATATCCTCGCCCAGCATGAAGAGGAGTTTTTTCTGCATTTTCTCCAGATTGTCCAAATCCTCCATCGTGCATTCGGCGCGGAGCCGCTCGAGCAGATTTTTTTTATAGGATGATGAAAAGTCGTTTTCCTCGAGGAGTTCGTCGAGGCGGCCGAGTGAGGGGTGCGCCTCACGGGGCGCCTTTTGCGCCTCGACGCTCTCGCGGAGGGAGCGCATCTCGGCAAAGAGGCGCTGCATGGACGCCTCCGCTTCGGCGGCGCCGGCAGCAGGGGGGGGCGGCGGCGGCGCCGGCTGGGCCTGCGGCCGCGGCGCGGCGTTGCGCGCGAGCGCCGCCAGGATGATGTTCTGCTTTTGCAGCTCCAACGCGGCGCCGCGCAGGGGGGCCCGGAGCGCCGCCTGCGTGTTTTGCGCCCCCCTCGCGATGCCGCCCTCCTTGAGGATGGCCGCGGTGAGGGCCAGCGCGTCGGAGGTGGAGGCCGTCTCCGAGGCGGCGGCCGCCGCCGTCAGGGGGGGGGCGTTGGACGCCGGCTGGGCATTTGTGGGGATGTAGCCCTGCATCTCGACCACCTCACGGCCCCCGAAGCCGAAGATGCCGCCCCTGCGGGTATGCTTGCGGCCCAAAATAAGGGCCCGGTCCCCGTACTTCTCGCGGATCTTCGCCTGGCACTCGTCGATGGTGCGGCCTTCTTCAGTAAATATTTCCATTATGCGTTCTCTCCTTCGAGGGTAATTACCCCGATAGACTCAACTTTATAGTCCTGCGTTATTTCCGTTACGGCGAGCACCGGCACCTCGGGCAGTTCCCGCTCGAGCGCGGAGCGGACCAGATGCCGCGCCTGCTCGGAGCAGAGGAGCACCGGGAAGTAGCCCTGCTGCTGCACGGCCGCGATCGCCTTGCTGGCCGCGTGTATCCAGCGCTTCTGCATATCCGGCGCGAGCGCGCAGAAGGTGTCGCCTGCGCTCGTCTCATGGCCGCTGCTGATGATCGCGGCCTCGAGGCTCTGGTCGATGGTGAGCACATGGAGCATGCGGTTCTCGTCCGCGAAGCGGGCGCAGATCTGGCTGCCGAGGGCCTGCCGCGCCTTTTCCACGAGGAAGCGGGTATTCTTGACCGAGGGGGCGTAGTCGGCGATCGTTTCGAGGATGCTCACCAGATTCCGTATCGACACCTTTTCGGCGAGGAGCCCCTGCAGCACCTTCTGCACGTCCCCCACATTGAAGCCCTCGTTCCGGTTGGCCAGGTCGGGCGGCACGAGGACCTCGTTGACGACCGCCGGGTAGTTCTTTTTCACCTCGTTGAGCATCTCGTCAGTCTCCTGGCGGCCGAGGAGCTCCGCGGCATGGCGCTTGATGATCTCGGTGAGGTGCGTCGCGATAATCGACGGCGGGTCGATCACCGTGTAGCCGGCGCGTTCCGCCTCGTCGCGGCGCTCCTCGCCTATCCAGACGGCCGGCAGCCCGAAGGCCGGGTCCACCGTCTTCTCGCCGGCGATCTCCTCGCGCACCGGCCCGTTGGCCAGGCAGAGGAACGAGCCGGGCCGCAGGGTCCCCCGCCCCACATCGACCCCATGTATCTTGAAGCAGTACTCGCTCGCCTCAAGGAGCATGTTGTCGATTATGCGGATCATGGGGATGACTATACCCAGTTCGAGCGCGGTCTGGCGCCGCACCCCCTTGACCCGCTCGAGGAGGTCCGCGCCTTTTTCTTTATCCACCAGGGGGATGAGACTGTAGCCCAACTCGAGGGAGAGCACATCGTAGGGCAGGGTATGCGCGATCTCCTCGGTTTCCGGCCTCGTCTGCGCCTTGCCCTCCGCGTCTTTCATCATGGTGCTGAAACGCTGCTCCTTCTGCTTGACACGGCCCAGGCGGTACGCGTTGTAGCCCACGAGGCCGGCGAGGGGGGCAAGCACATACCAGGGGAAGCCCGGCAGGAAGCAGAGCACCCCCATGACCCCCGCGCAGATCCAGTAGATGCGGGCATCGGACGAAAACTGCTTCGCCACCTGCTCGCTGAGGTTCCCGGGGGCCGCGGCGCGCGTCACCACGATGCCCATGGCGGTGGACACGAGGAGCCCGGGGAACTGCGAGAGCAGGCCATCTCCAATCGAGAAGCGCGTGTATACCCCCGCCACATCCGCGAGGTTTTCCCCATGGATCGCCACCCCGATGATGATCCCCCCGAGGATGTTCACGATGGTGCTGAAGATGCCGAACTTGACGTTGCCTGACACGAACTTGCTTGCGCCGTCCATGGACCCGTAAAAATCAGACTCCTGCTGCACCTCTATCTTGCGCCGCGAGGCCTCCTCCTGGGTGATCGCGTTGGAACTGTACTCCGTGTCGATCGCCATGAACTTCTGCGGCATGGCGTCCAGGGTGAAGCGCGCCGCCACCTCCGAGATGCGGGTAGCCCCCTTCGTGATGACCACCGCCTGCACGACGAAGATCATGATGAAGATGACAAAGCCCACGACGAGGCCGGTGAGCCCCGAAGCGCCGGTCACGAAGCGCGAGAACGCGTTCACCATGCGGCCATCGAACGCGGCCCCCTTCGTGAGGATGAGCCTCGTGGAGGACACGTTGAGCGCGAGGCTGAACACGTTCACTACGAGGAGCACCCAGGGGAAGAGGCTGAAATCCGTCGCCTTCCGCGAGTAGAGTACGATGAGGAGGATCAGGATCGCGAGGAGCAGGTTCAGCGCCATGAGCGCGTCCAGCAGCACCGTCGGCAGCGGGATCACGAGCATCATTACGATCATGATCGCGGCCAGCGGCAGCGTCGCGTCTTTCACCGCCCCCCATGCGCTCCGCACACTCAGCGCGGGTGCGGGCGCGGGGGCCGCTATGTCAGCCATGTTTCACCTTCCTTTGGGTGGACGGTGGACGTCCGACCCTATTTCCTTCGCTCCCTCGCAAACCGCTGCTTTTTCTCGATGCTCATAACGTTCTTCAACAGGCTTGCGACGATGGTATAATAGAATGATGGGATTTCGTCACCCACCTCGACGTCCTTGTAGAGGGCCCGCGCCAGCGAGGGAATCTGCCGGATCGGGACCCCGCTCTGTTCCGCGATGCGCCGTATCTCGAGCGCCAGCGCGTCCTCGCCCTTGGCGGTGACCATGGGGCCTGCCATGCGGGACGAGTCGTACTCGAGCGCGACCGCGTAGTGGGTCGGGTTGGTGACCACCACATCCGCGTTGGGGACGTTGCGCAATTGCTGGCGCGAGAGCAACTCGCGGTAGCGCCTGCGCAGATGTGCCCGCACCTGGGGGTCACCCTCGTATTGGCGCATTTCCTCTTTCGCGGCCTGCTTCGTCATCTTCAACGTTTCCTTGAACTGCCACCTCTGGAACATGAAGTCCGGCACCGAGAGGGCCAGGAGCAGTACCGCGGAGGCGATCAGGAGTTTGCCGGCGAGGGATGCCACATAGCCGAAGGCCATGCTGAGGTCCGTCTTCTGCATATTGGCCAGGCGCCCCAGGGTCTCGCCCGTGTCGATCGCCTCCGGTGAGCGGCTGAGCAGGGCGCTTAAGAGCGTTACCAGGGGCTGGAGGAAGAGGGCGTACGCGGCGGCCCCTATGACGAGCAGTTTGAAGATGTTCTTCGCCAGGTTGAAGAGCCCCTCGCGCGAAAAAAGCGTCCGCTGGAAGTACTTGCCGAAGTGGGGTACCACGCGGGAAAAATCCGGCGCGAGGGGCTTGGTCGTGAAGAGGAAGCCCGTCTGCGCTATGCTCGCCCCCACGCCCGCAACGAGCCCGATGAACAGGATCGGCAGGGCAAGCCGCAGGAGGTAGCGGAACACGAGCCCCGCAGTGACGCGATCGGCGAGCGGGTCCAACTCGGCCGCGCGCCCCAGGAAGAAGCGCAGCATCTCGACGCAGGTGCGCAGCATCGAGGGCGCCAACAGGAAGAGCGCGATGGCCGGCAGCAGCAGCCCCACGGCCCCGGACAGTTCCTGACTCTTCGCAACCCGCCCCTCCTCACGCGCCTTGCGGTACGTGATGTCGGTAGGCTCTTCAGTCCGGCCTTCGTCCTCCGCGGCGAACCACTGCAGGTCGATGGGGGGGAGTAGGGAATAGGGAGTAGGAGTTGGGGAGTAGGGAATAGGGAGTAGGGAGTAGGGTGCTCGGAGTTTGTATGTTGCGCGGACTACCGGATAGTTTGCCGGTAGTACGCGCGTCTCACTTGCAAAGCGCACCCCACTCCCCACTCCCCAAGCGCTCCGCGCCCCCCCACTCCCTACCCGCCACTCCCCACTCCCTACCCGCCACCTCATAGCCCCCCTCCAATCGGCCGGCCTATTTCCGCGAAGAGGCGCTCTACGGTCGCGAAGCCGGCGTTGATGACGCTGCTGAAGGATTCGGTCATGAAGGGCAGGACGGCCCAGATGAGGACGAAGGCGATGGTGATCGAGATCGGGAAGCCCTCGGCGAGGATGTTGATCTGGGGCGCCGCCTTCGAGATGAGGCCGGTCGTCAAACTGGTGAGGAAGAGGGTGCCCAGTATCGGCATACTGATGATGAGCGCGTCCAAAAAGAGCCGCGAGAGCCCGGAGAGCAGCATACCCACCACCGCGCTTCGGCCGTCCAGCAGGTTCTGCACGCTGAGGGACTGCAGGCTGCGCCAGAAGCCCCCCAGGAAGAGTTCCTTGAACCCGCCCATGGACAGGAAGACGAGCATCGCCACCAGGTTGAGGTACTGCCCGAGGAGGGGGTTTTCTACCTGCGCGAGCGGGTCGAAGGTCTCCGAGGCCCCGAAACCCATCTGGAGGGAGAAAAACTGACCGGCGGTCGAAAAAACCGAGAAGATGATCGTCAGGAAGAAGCCCATGATGATGCCGATGAGCGCCTCCCCTATCACCAAAAAGATGAAGGAGAGGCCCAGGGGGGACAGGTCGACGGTCCGCTCGAGCGCGGTGGGCAGGGCGGAGTACGCCGCAAAGCCTGCCAGCGCGATCTTCGCGATCTGGGGGACGGCATCGCTCGAGAGGAGGGGCGCGGTTTCGATCATCGCGAGGGCGCGCGCGGCTATGAGCAAAAAGCCGGGGGCATAGCGCAGCATCTCGCTGAGTACGGCGTTGTCAATCATGCTATCTGAGCATCTCCGGGATACGGGCGAAGAGCGCGCGCGTGTAATCGCCCAGGGTAGCGAACATCCAGCCCCCGGCCAGCGCCAGTATCAGCATGATGATGAGCAGTTTTGGCACGAAGGTAAGCGTCTGCTCCTGTATCGAGGTGGTCGCCTGGATGATCGCGATCACGAGCCCCACGACCAGCGCCGACAGCAGGATCGGCGCGGCGAGAATAATCACCTGCATGACGCCGCCCCGCAGCAGCGTGGTAATGTCACCAATACTCATTTAACTAGCCTCCCAGGCCGAACGAGCGGAACAATTGCCCCGTCAAAAGCCCCCAGCCGTCCACCAGGACGAAGAGGATCAGTTTGAAGGGCATAGAGATCATCACCGGCGGCAACATGATCATCCCCATGGACATGAGCGCGCTCGCTACCACCATGTCTATCACTATAAAAGGGATGAAAAGCAGAATGCCGATCTTGAAGGCCACCGTCAGTTCGTTGAGGATGAAGGCCGGGATCAGCACCCAGGTGGGGACATCCCCCAGGCGGGCCGGGCGCTCGAGGCGCGCCATGGCCATGAAGAGCCTGATGTTGTCGTTCGCGGCCGGGCTTGCGCGCATCTGCGTGTACATGAAGTCCCGGAGCGGGGCCTCGGCCTCGTGGTATGCCGTCTCCACGTTCACCTCGCCGGCGGAGAGGGGCCGCAGCGCTTTTTCGTAGATGGTGGAGAAGGTGGGCCACATGATGAAGAGGGTCATGAAGAGGGATATGCCCATGAGCACCTGGGTCGGCGGCACGGCCTGCAGCGAGAGCGCCCGCTTGATGAAGTCGAGCACGACGGAGATGCGGAGGAAACTGGTCATTAAGATGATGATGCTCGGCGCAAGCGAGAGCGCGGTGAGGAGGAGGAGGAGTTGCAGCGAGAAGGCGACCTCCCGGCCGTTCTGGGGGTTCCGCACCGTGAGATCGATGAAGGGGATACCCGGCGCAGGCGGCGCGGGCAGGTCCGTCGTCGCCTGCGCGGTCCCCCCCGGAAAGGGCGTCTCCTGCGCAGGCGCGGCCAGCGGCGCGGCGAGAAGGAGCGTGACAGCAAGGAGGAGTGTCCTTGGGACTTGGGACTTGGGACTTGGGACTTGGTGATCGCGCTTCGCAAGCGGGGTCGTGGGCACCGCAAGACAGGAGCAGGCGCGGCTTCCCGTTCGAGTCCCAATTCCCAATTCCCATTTAAAAAAACCCTCATCTGAACCTCCCCAGGCGCTTGCGCTTGCTGTCGAGGCCGTTGACGCGGAGGCCGCCGCCGGAGGGGCCCTCTTTGCCGCCGCCGGTGGTACCGCTCGTGAAACGGCGCAGCAGTGACACGAAGCTGCCGAAGCGCTCGCCCCCCTCGGCGGCCCTGGCCGCGTTCTCGGAGAGCATGGCCGCGATGGTCTCCGGCTCCGTGATTTCCGCGATGGGGCGCACGCCCCCCTCCCCGGCCCCCACGAGCCAGGCCTTGCTCCCGGCGGACACCACCGCCACGAAGGACTGGGGCCCCAAGGAGGCCCTGGCCAGCACCTTGAGGTGCGGGTCCACCGCGCCCTTGCCCTTGCCGGCCCGCTTGACGAAAAAGACTATGCCGTAGATGGCGAGCGCCGCAAGCGCGAGGACGAGCAGCATCCGAATGATGGCCCCAAAGGAGGAAGCGCCCGCCGCCGGCTGCCGGCCCGCGCCTTCAGCCAGGGGGGTGTCTTCGATTGACGGAGTGAGCGGCGCGTCCTCTGCGGAGGCCGCGGGCAACGCCGCATCCTGCGCGGGGGCCGCGGGCGCGGGCAGCGCCCCGGACGCGCCGTCCCCGCCTGAGGCGCCGGCCTGCCCCGCGAGCGGCAGGGCGGCGCGGACGAGCAGGGCGGCGAAAAAAACCGCCCTGGGTATGGAAAAAAAGGTGCGTGAGTTCAGTGTTCCCCTCCCAGTGAAACAATGTACGCGTTAGTATAGCGTATGCGAAAAAAAATGTCAAGGGGGGTAGAGAGTGGGGAGTGGGGAGTAGGGAGTAGGGTGCGCGGTGTTTGCGGGATGCGCGGACTACCGGAATACTTGACGAGAGTAGGCGCAACTTACGAGTCAAGCGCAAGCCACTCCCTACTCCCCACTCCCTACTCCCAGAACGGGATGCGCGTACTACCGTGACACTGCCCGGTAGTTCACGCAGCCTACGAGCCAAGCGCCAACCACTCCCTACTCCCTACTCCCCACTCTCTACCCCTTGACACCCTCCCCCGCTCCACGCTACACTCCCCCCATGCGCTACACACAAACCCATATCCCCACGCTGCGGGAAGTGCCGGCTGACGCGATCATCGCCAGCCACCGGCTCATGTTCCGCGCGGGGCTTATCCGCAAACTCGCGAACGGGCTCTTCGCGTACCTGCCGCTCGGGCTGCGCGCCTTCCGCAAGGTCGAGGGCATCATCCGCGAGGAGATGGACGCGGCCGGCGCGCTCGAAGCCAAGCCCACGGTGGTCATCCCGGCCGAACTGTGGAAAGAGTCCGGCCGCTGGGCCGCGTACGGCGAGGCGCTCATGCGGCTCCGCAACCGCACGGGCGGCGACTTCGTCCTCTCCCCCACGGCGGAAGAGGCCTTCACCGCGCTCCTCCGCGACGACCTTTCCAGTTACCGCCAACTGCCGCTCTGCCTCTATCAGATCAACACCAAATACCGTGACGAAATCCGCCCCCGCTACGGCGTCATGCGGGGCCGCGAATTCATCATGAAGGACGCGTACTCCTTCCACGCGGACGAGGCCAGCCTCGACGCCACTTACCGCGCCATGGGCGCCGCCTACCGCCGCGTCTTCCGGCGCTGCGCCCTCACCGTCATCCCCGTGCAGGCCGACTCCGGCGCCATGGGCGGCTCCGGCTCCGAGGAGATCATGGTCGAGAGCGAGATCGGCGACAACACCCTCCTCCTCTGCCGCGCCTGCAATTACGCCGCCAACGTCGAGAAGGCGTCGTGCATGGATGAAGGCCAGTGCTTAGAGGGGGGAGGTCTCCCCCCCCGCTCCGGCCGCGCAAGCGCGTCCTCCGCTTCCCCCCTCAGCGGGGGCAAAATTCTCGCACACACCTTGGAAAAAGAACATGGATTTTGCGCAACGCGCAAAATCCAAGACGAAAATGCGCAAGCATTTTCGTCCGCCCCCGCAACGCCCCCGCCGTCACCCCCCATGGAGCGCATCGTCACCCCCAATGTCAAAACCATTGCGGAACTCTGCGCCTTCCTGGGGACCGAGGCGGCGTCCTTCATCAAGACCCTCATCTACCGCGTCGAAAACGCCGAGGCCCTGCCCAACCCCCGGGGCGGCGCCGCGGCCCCGGCCCCCGGGGCCGCCTTCGCCGCGGTCTGCATACGAGGCGATCTCGACGTAAACGAAGTGAAACTCGCCGCGCTCCTCAAGGCCGCGGAGGTCTCTCTCGCAAGCGAGGATGACGTCACCCGGCTGTCAGGCGCGCCGGTCGGCTTCGCCGGGCCCGTGGGCCTCGAGAGCATCCCCATCATCTGCGACAACAGCGTCCCCACCATACCGGACGCGGTCACCGGCGCGCTCGAAAAAGACCTGCACTACAAGCACGTCGTGTACGGCCGGGACTTCAGCGCGGCGCTCGTGGCGGACCTCCGCACCGTCAAGGCAGGGGATCGCTGCCCCCTCTGCGGGGGGGAACTCTACGAGAAAAAGGGCAACGAACTGGGGCACATCTTCAAACTGGGGCGCAAGTACAGCGACTCCCTGCGCCTCTCCTACCTGGACGAGGCCGGCAACGCGCAGACGCCCCTCATGGGCTGCTACGGCATAGGCCTCGACCGTACCCTCGCGTCCGTCATCGAGGAGCACCACGACGAGAACGGCATCATCTGGCCCGTCTCCGTGGCCCCCTATCAGGTCATCCTCGTGCCGGTAAAGTACGAGGGCGCCGCCAAAGACGCCGCCGACAGCCTCGAGGCCGCGCTCACGGCGCGGGGCGTCGAGGTACTGGTGGACGACCGCGAGGAGCGGCCGGGCGTCAAGTTCAAGGACGCCGACCTCATCGGCATACCGTACCGCATCGTGCTGGGCGACAAGGGCCTCTCGCAGGACCCGCCCCAGGTCGAACTGAAGCGCCGCGCCGAAAAAGACGCCCGCCTCATCCCCCTGGCCTCCGCCGCCGAAGAAACCGCGCGCCTGGTGGCCGCCGACCTCGCGGCCCTGCGGGAGTAGTGGGGCATGGTCACCGTTAACGGAGCCCCGAGGGAGGGGCTCGAAGGGAGCAGCCTCGCCGCGCTCGTCGAGGCGGAGGGCTGCAAACAGGAGCAGGTCGCGTCCGCGCTCAACGGGACGCTCGTACGCCGGGAAGAGCGCGCGCGGCGCCTGCTCCGGCAGGGGGATACGGTGGAGATTTTTCGTTTTATGGGGGGAGGCTGATGGACGCAGCGCTGCCGGCCGCGCAGGACGCGGACACCTGGACGCTCGGCGGGAAGTCATTTCATTCCCGCTTCATACTCGGCTCAGGGAAATACTCGCTCGCCCTTATCCGCGCGGCGGTCGAAAACGCCGCTGCGCAGATAATCACCGTGGCGCTCCGCCGGACGAACCCCGGGGGCATGGACAACATACTCGACTACATTCCGCCCGGAGTCACCTTGCTGCCGAACACCTCCGGAGCGCGCAGCGCGTCCGAGGCGATCCGCATCGCCCGCATCGCGCGCGAAATCTGCCGCAGCGACTTCGTCAAAATCGAGGTTATTCGTGACACCAAGTACCTGTTGCCGGATAACGCCGAGACGATCCGCGCGACGGAGACGCTCGCGCGCGAGGGCTTTATCGTCATGCCCTATATGTTTCCCGACTTGAACGCGGCGCGTGATCTCGTCAACGCGGGCGCCTCCTGCGTCATGCCGCTTGCCGCCCCAATCGGCAGCAACCGCGGCCTCTGCGCGCGCGACTTCATCCGCATCCTGATAGACGAGATCAGCGTCCCCATCATCGTGGACGCGGGGATAGGCAAACCCTCGCAGGCCTGCGAGGTGATGGAACTCGGGGCCGCCGCGGTCATGGCGAACACCGCCATTGCCACCGCCGGCGACATCCCCCGCATGGCAGAAGCCTTCAGGCAGGCCATAAGGGGCGGCCGCGCCGCCTTCCTTGCGGGCCTGGGCCGCATCCTGGAAAGCGGGGCGGACCCCTCGTCCCCCCTCACCGGCTTTCTGCACGAGCAGGAAGCCGCGCCTGCTTAGCCCGCAAGCAGCGCTTCTATGTCCTTCCTGGGGGCCGCCCCGACTTTTCGGGCCGCGATCTCCCCGTTCCGGTACAGCACCAGCGTGGGAATAGACACCACGCTATGCCTTTCCGCAAGGCCGCCTTC
>JAISTO010000197.1 GCA_031272575.1 Treponema sp.
CCTCAGTCCCCACCCTGGAAGCCGGCGCCGATGCTTCTGGCGCCGCCTGTCGCGGAGACGGCGGCCTCAGGAGAGATGGTAATGTTCCCGGCGGCGCCGTAGCAGCCGCCGCCGATGCCGGCGGCATAGGCGCCGCCTGAGGCCGTCACCGTGCCGCCGCTTATGGTGATGACGGCTGTGGTGTTCGCCGCGTAGGCGCCTCCGCCTATCCCCGCGCCGTTTATGCTTCCCTCGGCATGCACCACGCCGCCTGAGATCAGGATGCTGCCCGCGTGGCCCCGCCCATCGTTAGTGCCGGTGTCCAGGTCGCCGCCGCCGCCGATGCCCGCGGCGCCGGCCCAGGCGCCGATGCTGCCCTGTCCGCCGTAAGCGTTGACCGTGCCGCCCGCTATGGTGATCGTGCCGCCCGCTTCGCTCATGCTCCCGCCGATCGCTGCTCCCGCGCCGCCCGCGCTGCCCCCGGTGACGCTGAGGGTGCCGTTCGCCGCGTGGGTGCTGGTGTCGGTTCCCGCATTGGTGCTCGCCGCGCTGTCAATAATGAGGCTGCGCCCCACAGTAACGTGTATCCCGGCGGCGCCTCCTCCGCTTGTAAGTACGTTTGTCCCCGCGAGGATCAGGGTTACCGCGGCGCCGTACTCCAGATCGAAGGCGCCGCCGCCTGTTCCGCTCAGGTTCACCGTGGTGTTTTGCAGGGTCACTATGGCCGCCGCGCCGGACTCTATCGTAATGCGGTTTTGCGTTGTGCTTCCCGTAAGCACCACATCAGCGTTGTTTTGTATGGTGATCACCTTTGTAACGCTGTCATAGAACCAGCCCAAACCAGCGCAGGAGACAGTCATATTGACATTAATACCCGGAGATGCCGGGCTCCACTTGGCATAATAGGTTTTGTTTCCCGTATTCCCCTGGGAAATTTTCCATACCGGATCGCCGGAAAGTTCCACGTTATCGCACCAGCCCCAGAAAATCCGGCCTGCCTGCTGAAGCACCGGCAGCAGGTAGGGCAGTTCGTAGGTCCGGTAGGTCACGTCGCTGACGCTGGGGCCTCCGTTCACATTGTAGGTGATGGAATACTCCCCATAGGGCGCGGCGGGCGGCGTGTAGGTGACGCGGATGCAGCCGTCGCTGCCGGCGGCCGCCGGCTTGGCAGCGAAGCCCGCTTCGCCGTTTGCCGCGGTGACGCCGCCTGAGAACTGGTACGCCGGGAACGCCAACAGGAGCGCCGGATGGTGCGTTGTATCGCCGCAGCCGGTAAGCCCGAACACATAGCCCGAACCGCCGCCGCCCCCGGTGCCGAGGGTTTCCCCCGGGGAACCGCCGCCGCCGTAGTAGCCGCCGCCGCCCCCGCCGCCGGATGTATAGGTGTCACCATTGCCGCCCTGACCGCCCGCACCCCAGACGCCGTTCCCGCTGCCCGCGCCGGTCTGTGTCCCCCCGGAGGCGGCGGCGCTCCCGCCCGCGAGTCCCCCTCCGTTTCTGCCGGGGCCGTAATCAGCGCCGCCCCCGCCGCCCGCGGCCAGGATGCGCCGGGCGAGTACGATCTCGTCGTTCCAGGCGCCGCTCGAGAGGCTTATGGATGAGGCGCCGCCGCCAGCGCCGCCCGGGTTGACCAGTTCACCCGATAGGGTACCGTAGTTTCCGCCGCCGTTCCAGGCGCCGGCAGCCGCGCCGGTGTAGAAGTACAGCGTCTCTTCATCATCCAGATTCAGGGTACCTTTTGAGTAGCCCCCCAGGCCGCCGGCGTGAGTGCTGCCGAAGTTCGCGCCGCCGTTGCCGCCCCAGGCCTCGAAGGTGTAGGCCCGGATTCCGTCAACAGGGGGCGTCCACTCCTCAGCGCTGCCCGTGTAGAGGTAACTGCCCACCATGCCGCCTGTGGCGCTGTCGTATTCCCAGGCATCGGTGAGATTGGCATTGGTGTCGAACCAGTGGGCGTAGAACGTTTGGTTGGCGCCGGCCAGCAGGTCGACAGAGGTCTTCAGGTTTTCCCCGTCAGCCGCGTCGTACCAGCCCAGGAACACCTTGCCACTCTGTGCTTTAACCGGCCAGGGGATGTCTCTTTCACTAAAGACCGCTTTGGATACGGAACTGTTTCCATTCACCTGAACGCCGTTGTAATTGAATGTTATGAGCGCCCCCCACCTGGCGTAGACCGTGATGCTCGCCGCTGTAGTCCAGGCCTCAAGGCTTGCGCCGCTTGCGCCCGTCAGTTGGACGCCGGCGCCGGTGTACCAGCCGCCGAAGGTATAGCCCGCCTTCACGGGGATCGCCAGGATGTAATAATCGTCGTAGGTTACCTCGGCGGTATCGGGGCTTACCGAACCGTCTTCCGCATCATAGGTGACGGTATAGGTGTTCACCGTCCACTCGGCGTAAACCGTCATCGAGTCCGAGATGGAATTCCAGTCTTCAAGGCTTGCGCCGCCTGCGCCCGTCAGTTGGGCGCCGGCGCCGGTGTACCAGCCGCCGAAGGTGTAGCCCGCCTTCACGGGGACCGCCAGGGTGTAGGAAAAGTCGTACGTTACCGTCTCTGATGCAGGGATGACCGAACAACCGTCCGCCGTGGAGTAGGTCAGCGTACAGGTGAGGGCGGTCCATCGGGCGTAGAGGGTGACGTCCGTCGTGAAGTCGCTGTCCCGCGCGCTCTCCCCGGCGGCGGTGTAATACTGGATCTCCGTTTCCGTGTAGTATCCGCCGAAGGCATAGCCCGTCCGCGTGGGTGTCGTGATGGGGGTGGGCATCGCGCTGCCGTAGGCCGCCGTCACGCTCTCCGTACCGCCGCCGTTTTGCGGGTCCAGGGTGACCGTGGAACTAATCCCCGTCCATTTGGCATACAGGGTGACGCTGCCCATTGCGGGGCTGAGGTCGGCAGTCAACAGCGCCCCCTCCCCGTAGGTTGTGCCGGAACCGTTAGCGGCCGTATTCCATCCCTCAAAGGTATATGAAAAGATATCGTTGGCTTTCACAAGCGCGCCGGAGTTGTTTTGCAGGAACAGTTCCGTGCCGTAGGTCTTTGGCTGGTCATCCGGAACCGTACCGCCGGTATGTCCGTTGCCGTTGTACGTTATCGTGTAGACCATGACAATCCCGGCGCTTAGCCCTACCCCGGCTCTCCCCTGGAGTCCCAGGTCCGCCACGGTTATAACCGGCTGGGATACCGTCTCGTACCCGAAGGCGGAAACACCGGCCTTGAGGTACACGGTTTTTGACGCCAGGGCCGCATAGCGGGCAGCGCTTATGCGCAGGACAAAGGCTTCGGTTCCGCTTGCGGCTGCCGACCCTATTGCGGCCGAGGCTCCGGCAATCGCCGAACTGCAGCCCTCGTCGGAATAGGCCTGCACAATATAGGAAACGGTCTCCCCCGCGGGGCCTGCCCTGGTAAAAGAGAGAGTCCCGGCGACAAGCACCTGTTCCGCAAAGTTCCATGCGCTAAAGTTATAGTTCGCCTCCGTTACCAGGCCGGGGTAGATGTGCACGGTTTCGTAGATACCGGCGGTTTCTCCGGTGCTGGTTCGGGTAAGTTCGATTTTGAGGCCGTACATCCCCGCGGCCTTTTCCAGGGAACCGGCGGTTTCCCGCTCCGTTACCGTGTGCGGCACCGCTTCACCCGCTGCGCCCGGTTCCCCCAGGCAGAAGGCGGTAATGTCAGCGTCGTCGGGCAGGGTAAGGTTCCAGGCGAACACCCCCTTCGCCCCATCCGCATCGGCAATCCCGCTGGGATTCAGGGTAATCTGTACCGTGTTCTGCCCTGAAGCGGTCACCGTTAGGGACGCGGTACCCCAGGCGGCCTTGTACTCTTCCCCATTGTATTGACGCCATGCTTCCACCGTTACGTTCCAGAGGCCGTCCGCCAGGTCAAAGGACAGTCCCTCGCTGCCAAGGGCCGAAGTGTCCTCTCCCGCTTCATCCCCAAAGACAATGTCGTCATCCGTATAGTCCGGCGTGTTTGGATCGAGGGTGATCACGTACCTGCTCACGTCCGCAGCCGTAAGCGCTGTGGGAAAGAGGGTGCGGGCAGACCCGCTTTCAGAGGCAGTTATGCGGATAATGGCCCGCCCCGTCCCGGCCGCCTGCGCAGCGCCGGAAGGCACAACGTCGGGACATCCAAAGATAAGACAGAGTGATATTGCCGCAATGACGGCTTTGGAAAATCGTTTCATAGTGCCATCCTTTCCTATTCAACAACCATGAACCACAGGGTTTTGGAATACGATACGGCGCTGCCGCCGCTGCCCCTGGTCACCTCGACCGTAAGGATGTGCTGTCCCAGTGAAAGGCTTTGGGCGTTTATGGTTATGGCGCTGCTTGTTTCGTCTTCTATAAGCGCGCCGTCCTTATACCATGTAAAGGAGTCTGCTCCGCCGGCCCACTGGCCCACGGCGGTGTTCACCACGGCGCTGAGACTCTCGCCGGTAGTCCACCGGATGCTTGCCGCGGGGCTCCCGTTCCAGCCGATGGTCTCCTCTTCGGCTCCGCCGCCGAAGGTAATGCTGATACCGCTGTCCTTATGCCACTCGGCATAGAGGATGACGATAGCCCACGCCGTGGCGCTGAGGTCGCTGGTCAACAGCGAGCCGGCCGCGTAACTTTCCCCTGAGCCGTTAGATGCCGTATTCCATCCCTTAAGAGTATAGCCGGCCTTCACCAGTGTGCCGGTGTCCGGCAGGGGCAGATTCGTCCCATAGGTCTTGGTCTGGCTTGACGGCACGGCGCCGCCGCTGTGCCCGTTCCCGATGTACACTATCGAGTAAGTAATGGCCGTCCACAGGGCGTAGAGGGGGACGGTCCCCCCTGCCGTGTTGCTGAGGTCGCCGCTCAACACCAGACCGGCCGTGTAGGTTATGCCTGAGCCGTCAGACTCCGTATTCCATCCCCCAAAGGTATAACCGACCCTCACCAGTGTGCCGGCGCCCGGCAGGAGCAGGTCCGTGCCATAGGTCTTGGTCTGGCTTGACGGCTCGATGCCGCCGCTGTGTCCGTTCCCGCTGTACGTTATGGTGTATTGAAGTACCCACCTGGCATAGAGGATGACGGTATCCCCCGCTGTGGCGCTGAGGTCGGTAGTCAACAGCGAGCCGGCCGTGTAACTTGTGCCTGAGCCGTCAGACTCCGTATTCCATCCCTTAAAAACATAGCCGGCCTTCACCAGTGTGCCGGCGTCCGCCAGGAGCAGGTTTGTGCCATAGGTCTTGGTCTGGTTTGACGGCTCATCGCCGCCGCTGTGCCCGTTCCCGCGGTACGTTATGGTGTATTGAGGTATCCACCTGGCATAAAGGATGACGGTATCCCCCGCCGTGGCGCTGAGGTCGGAAGTCAACAACAAGCCGGCCGCGTAACCAGTGCCTGAGCCGTCGGATGCCGTATTCCATTCCTCAAAAGTATAGCCGGACTTCACCAGTGTGCCGGCGTCCGCCAGGAGCAGGTTCGTGCCATAGGTCTTGGTTTGGTTTGACGGCTCGGCGCCGCCGCTGTGCCCGTTCCCGCGGTACGTTATGGTGTAAGTAAGGTGCGTCCAGCGGGCGTAGAGGATGGTATCCTGCGTGGGGGTAAAGGGCATTCCCGCCGGATACGTTGTTTCAGCGCCGTCCGCGCTGGTGTTCCAGCCGGCAAGGAGGTAACCGGTTCTCGACAGAGCGCTCCCGTCCGCGAGAATGACGCTCTGCCCGGGCGCCGCTGTCTGCGGTCCGGGAGCGGCGCCTGTCCCCTCGTTGGCGTTGTAGATCACGATGAAAAGCGCCTCCGTTGCCGGGAAGGTAATGGTGACGGTGACGGTCCCGCTGCTCGCACTGTTGGTCACCAGGACCGCCCCTGAGTAAGTGAAGAAATTCGCCGACGCCCCCACAAAGGTCCAGCCGCTTTTGGCCGTCAGGGTGACGAGGGCCTTGTATACCGTGGATGCCATGAACAGGTTCCCCGTTAAGGGCTCGCCGTTTTCGGTCTTCCACGTCACGGTTCCCGTGTACTGGACCGTCTCGATCGGCATGGTATTGGGCGCCGTACCGGTGACCGGCGCGGTCACTATGTTGTCCAGGGAGGGGAGGTTCACCACAGAAGGCGCTTCGTTCAGCATGTCGGTGAGCGCGCCATATTGACAGCCCGCGAACGCCAGGCCCCCAAGCGCGGCGCACAGCAGCGCGGCGCATAGCAGCGCGGGCGCGGAGAGATTAAAAAATCGCATGAAAATCTCCTTCTTGTTCCGCCGAAAAGGGCTGCCAAAATAGCGGCCAAAATATTTTAACCATTTCTCTAGTTATAGTATCGTAAAATTTCCCCCAAAAATTAAGGGCATATCGCCCCCTTGACTCCCGCCTCCCGTTTCCCCCATACTGCCTTCATGCAAACCTTAGGCATAAACATCGGCTCGACCAGTTTAAAGATGGTGCTGCTCGATGGCGAGAAGATTATTTGGAAGGCCGCGACGCCCCACGAGGGGGATTTTGCGGCCGCGGTAAAGAAATTGATGAGCGAGGGGCGTCTGGAGCCGGGGGTGCCGACTCTGGTCACCGGAAACGAAGGGCGCTTCATGTTTGCGGCGGCCGGGACCCTGGAGCCCCTCTGCGTGGAGGCTGCCCTCAGGCAGTTGGGCGGGAAAGGCGAGGCGCGTTTTTGTGACGCGGTGGTGTCGATGGGCGGGGAAGACCTGGTGGTCTACACGCTCGACAAAAACGGCAAGATCGTCAACAACTTTTCGGGCAACAAGTGCGCGTCCGGGACGGGCGAGTTTTTGAAGCAGCAGTTGGCGCGCATGGATATGACCCTCGAGGATATCGACCGGGTGCCGGATACGGCGCGGGTCTATCCCCTGTCGACGCGGTGCTCGGTCTTCATGAAGAGTGACTGTACGCACCGCCTCAACAAGCGGGAGGCCACGAAGGACGACATAGTCCTCTCGCTGTCGGATGTCATGGCCGTCAAGGTGATCGACTTCCTGAAGCGCGCGAAGGTCACGAGCGGGCGGGTCGTGCTCAGCGGCGGTATCACGCTGAACCGTCACATTATCCGCTTTATCAGGCAGAAAGCGCCGGATATCGAGTTCATCATTCCCGAAACGGCGGATGTCTTCGAGGCGCTGGGGGCCGCGGTGCTTGCCGCGGAGTCCGGGACGCCGCTCCCCGCGGGGGACCGGCTGCTGAAAACGAACCTCATCCGCTTTGGGAAACTGGGCGCGCTGAGCGACTGGGCCGGCAAGGTGCGGTCCTTCGAGGCGAAAGAGGGGCGCGTGCAAAAGGGGCGCCGCTACATCCTGGGGGTCGACGGCGGCTCCACGACGACCAAGGCCTGCCTGGTGGACGCGGAAACGGACGAAATCGCCGCCTCGCATTACGGGCGCACCCACGGGGATCCGGTAAAGGCGCTGAAGGAGTGCCTCGAGGTCATTCAACAAAAGGTCATCGCGGATACCGGCGGCAAGGACATCGCTATTCAGTTGACGGCTACCACGGGCTCGAGCCGCGAGATCCTGGGGGTCTTTCTGGAGACGCCCGGGGTCTACAACGAGATCATCGCGCACGCGGTGGGGACGACCTACTTCGATCCGGAGGTGGAGACGATCTTCGAGCTCGGGGGCCAGGACGCCAACTATGTCCACCTGAAAAACGGCGTGCCCATCGACTACGCGATGAACGAGGCCTGCTCGGCCGGCACGGGCTCCTTCCTGGAGGAGAGCGCGGCCGGCGACCTGTCGATCCGCTCCGCGCGGGACATAGGCCCCATCGCCCTGCACGCGGACTGCCCGCTCAAGTTCGGCGAGCACTGCTCCGCCTTCATCAACAGTGACATCCGCAAGGCCGTGCAGCAGGGCGCCACCCGCGAGAATATCACCGCGGGGATAGTCTGCTCTATCGTGGCGAACTACCTGAACCGCGTGGTGGGCAACCGCACCATAGGCGGGAAAATCTTCCTGCAAGGCGGGGTCGCCAAGAACCCGGCCGTCCCCCTGGCCTTCGCCATGCTCCTGGACAAGGAGATACTCGTCCCCCCGTCCCCCGAACTCATGGGCTGCTTCGGCGTCGCCCTCCTCGCCAAGCGCAAACACGCCGACGGCCTTCTGGGTGAGTGGGGAGTGGGGACAGGGAACGGGGAACAGGGAACAGGGAACAGGGAGTCTCGTGAAGGAAGCGCTGACTTTCAAACCGCGGCTCAAGTCCCAAGTCCCAAGTCCCAAGTCCCATCTCTTCTCGACTCCCTCATCGAGCGGCAGATCGTCTACGAGCGGGTCTTCAACTGCCAGGCCTGCGAGAACCGCTGCCCCATTCAGGTGCTGAATGTCAACGGTCACAAGTATATGTTCGGCGGCCGCTGCAACAAGTACACCAATATGCGCAAAGCCATAAAGGATGTGCAGGTCTTCGACTACGTGGAGAAGCGCCAGCGGCTCTTGTTTGAGGAGTATGCGGCGCCAAGTGTTGGGACTTGGGACTTGGGAATTGGGACTTGGGAGCGGGGCGCGGGGAGCGGGCAAAGCGCACACAAGGAGGCTCTTGATGGAAACATTCAGGGATCTGAACGCCTGGAAAGAAGCCATCAAACTGGCGAAACTGGTGTATCAGGAAACGCGGAACTTTCCAAAGACGGAAATGTTCGGGCTGACATCCCAAATCAGGCGGGCAGCGGTGTCGATTCCTTCGAACATCGCGGAGGGGAACGGGCGGTTGACTCCGAAGGAGTACCTGCGCTTTCTCTCGATAGCAAACGGCTCGCAGAACGAGTTGGCGACTCAATTGGTACTGGCGGAGATGCTGGGCTACTTAGAGACGGACAAACTGAATCTGCTGACCGCTCAACTCAACACAGTGGGCAAGTTGATAACCGGCCTGCGGAGGTCACTGGAGCAGCCGGGGGCAGCATAATCCCCAAGGCATCAATGAATCACACTGATTCTCTTGATTCAGATGACTCTTCCAATTCCCAAGTCCCAAGTCCCAACTCCCAACTCCGCCACCCCTCCGCTCCTGGGGCACTCGGCTCCCACGAACGACGCCCTTATTCGATAGGCATCCCCCGCTGCTTCTCCACGCACACGCTCTATCCGCTCTACTCCTGGTTCTTTCATGAACTGGGCATACGCACCTTCCTCTCCACCGAGGTGGCCCATGCCGGGGTGGCGCGGGCCGAGTCGACGTACTGCTTCCCGGCGGAGATCGCGCATGGGGCGGTGCAGGATTGCCTGGATAAGGGGGCGGATTACGTGCTGCTGCCGCATTTTCGGGATATGCCGAGTTACGAGGAGGCGGTGCACGCGAACTTCTGCCCGATCACGCAGAGTCTGCCGTACTACATCGAAAAGGCGTTCCCTGATGTGGACAAGAAGCGCTGGCTGCCGCTGGTCGTGAGTTTCAAGTTCGGCGAGGCAAAGGCGCTGGAGCTGTTTTGCAGGATGACGGAGCAACTGGGCATAGGGCCCGACGAGACCAAGGCGGCCTTCGACAAGGCCCTCGCGAAGCAGAACGAGTGCTTCGCGGCCATGGCGGCGCTCGGGCGCGAGGCGCTCGAGGAGGCGCGCCGCGCGGACCGGCCGGTCATCGCGCTGCTGGGGCGGCCCTACAATGCCTTCACCCCGGAGGCGAACATGGGCATACCGCGCAAGTTCAGCACCCGCGGCTACTCCATCGTCCCCTTCGACATCCTGCCCTTTGCGGACGAGAGCATCTTCCCCAATATGTACTGGTACTACGGTCAACAGGACCTCAAGGCCGCCGCGCTCCTCAAAAAAGAGGACAACATCTATGTCACCTATATCAGCAACTTCTCGTGCGCGCCCGATTCATTCATCCTGCATTACATCAAGTGGATTATGGGACAGAAGCCCTTCCTCGTGCTGGAACTGGACTCGCACTCCGCGGACGCGGGGGTCGACACGCGGGTAGAGGCCTTTCTGGACATCATCGACGGGTACCGCGCCAAGAAGGACGCGCTCGAGGCCGAGCGTTTCGACAACGGGTGGAAGTTCGTCGCCGAAAAACAGAGCAAGGGCTTCGACCTGCGTCTGGATAACACGAAGACCGGGGAGCGGGTGCCGATTGTGGGGAACAAGCGGGTCAAGGTGCTCCTTTCCAACATGGGCGCGATCTCGACCGAGTACATGGGCGCGGCGGTGCGGAGCCTCGGCATCAACGCGGAGGCCCTGCCTGTGGCCACGGCCCGCACTATCCAGATAGCGCGCGCTCACGCCTCCGGCAAGGAGTGCGTGCCGAGCCACCTCGTGCTGGGGAGCGCGCTGCAGTTTTTCGCGAGCGGCAAATACCGCAAGGACGAACTCTACCTCCTCTTCGTGCCGATAACGACCGGGCCCTGCCGCACGGGGCAGTATTTCGTGTACTACGAAAATCTCTTCCGCGATATGCGCCTCGAAAACGTGGTCGTCTTCATCCTTTCCGCCGACAACTCGTACGGCGAACTGGGGCCGGGTTTTGTAAAGGAGATGTGGCGCGGCTTCGTCCTTTCCGATTACCTAAAGGACATTCAGAACAGTTTGAAAGCCGTCGCGGTGGAGCCGGAAAAAGCGGTCGCGGAATTCGAGAAGTCCTGGCGCAGGGTCATGAAGGCGGTCGAGTTCAACCCGAAGGGGGTGTGGAAAGAACTGCGGGCGGTCGCGCGGGACATCAAAAAAATCCCGCTGAAGCGAAAAGTCGCCGAATGCCCCCGCGTGCTCATCGTGGGGGAAATCTACGTGCGCCGTGACGATTTCGCGGTGGGCGAACTCATCGACCTTATGTCCGCGCGGGGCATAGTGGTGAAGGTGGCGGGCATCGCGGAGTGGATACACTACCTCGACTTCGTCCGCGACTACGCGCTGAAAAAACTCCTCGGCCTCCGTAAGCCGGGGAAGCGTTTTATGAGCCGCCCCTGGAAGGACCTGCAGCGCCTCCGCGTCGAGGAGTGGTGGAAGCACTCAATCGAAAAAAAGGTGCTCGCGATCCTCGGGCCCACGGGGCTGGTCCCCGAGACCCCGCATGATATGCGGCAGATCATGGACTACACGCAGAAGCACTTCGTCAACCTCGAACTGAACTCGGAGATCGCGGTCTCGTCCGGCGCCGCCGCCGCCGCCATGGAGCACGGCTATTCCGGCATCGTCAACATAAGCCCCTTCGCCTGTCTCATCGGCCGCGTCATCGAGGGCCTCTTCAGCCCCTGGGCGCGCGAGCGCAACTACCCCACCCTCAGCGTCGAAGTGGACGGCAACCTCCTCCCCCCCAACATCGTGAACAAGTTGAACATCTTCATGGTGAACGTGCTGCGCTTCAAGGGCGGGGAGGATCTGTCGCGCCTGGTGGATAAGGTAAGGCAATAGCGGAGACCGTATGGACACAAAACTTTTTTCGGACGGATTTGCCGCAAAGCGCACAGCGAAGATGCTGGTGCCTGCGCTCGCACTCGTGCTCGGAGGCGTTCTGGCTCTGGCGGGAGGTGCACCCCTCAATGCCCTTGGCGGCAGGGAAGGGCAGTCAAAAGAGCCAGTCACCGCCAGAGTCTCGACCTTGGCAAACGTACTTGAAGACCTGCCGGCCAACAGTGCGGAGAATCCCTACACCATCACCCTTACGTCGAACAACATCAACGCCAACTGGGGCGCAATCAACAACGCTGTTTTTTCCGCGGGCAAGTATGTCATTCTGGACCTCTCGGCCTGCTCCGCATCAGGAGGGACGATAGAATCGTATTCGCTTCCAAGTAACGATGATAACTGCATCAAGGATAATGACTATCTCAAAGGGCTCATCCTGCCTGACAGTTTGAAAAACATCGGGGGCGGCGCTTTTTCCGACTGCACGGGCCTTACGAGTGTCACCACCGGGAACAGCGTGACCAGCATCGGGGGCGGCGCTTTTTCCGGCTGCACGGGCCTTACGAGCGTCACCATCGGGAACAGCGTGACCAGCATCGGGGGCGGCGCTTTTTCCGACTGCACGGGCCTTACGAGCGTCACCATCGGGAACAGTGTGACCAGCATCGGAGGCTACGCCTTTTCCGGCTGCACGGGCCTTACGAGCGTCACCATCGGGAACAGCGTGACCAGCATCGGGGACGGTGCTTTTATAAACTGTATCTACCTTGCAAACATCGATATTCCAACCAGCGTAGAAAGCATCGGCAATCAGGCTTTTGGAAACTGCGCCAGTCTTGCAGCGGTGACGGTACGGCGTTTCGGGGGAAAACCGCAGATCACGAGCATTGGCAGCAGCGCCTTCTTCAGTCGCTATCGTAACTCTGCTTTGACGCACATCTATGTACCCAGAGACGGAGTGACCGCCTACAAAGCAGCCCAAGGCTGGAGCGATTACGCTGCCAGTATTTCCGCGATACCGGAGTAAGGGGAAAACATAGGAGGAATACTCTACTGCGTGAAAAATACGAAAGCGAAATCGATAGGGTGAATCACCAAACGGCGCGGGATTTGTTTGATCTAGGCGTCATCGATGCTGCCAGAATGCGGGAGTTTGATGAGTTGCGTTTCGCGAAAGTAATGCCCGTGATGCAGAAGCCTGCTGCTCTCAAGCGGACGCAGCCGGCATCGCGCGGCGGATACGCGATGGCTGTCCCCGCTTATGCGCAGCAACGGCACAAGGGTAGGGGCGTTTATGCAATGCACCAGGCAAACTCTTGCGGGGGGAGGACGTCTGCCTCCCTCCCGCATCTTTGCGTTCCTTGCGCTATATATGGGTTAAGATAGTTAGTTAAAAAGTCCGAGTAAATGGCAAACCTCGGATAGCAACTTGACATTCGCGTGTATATCCGGGTATACTCTATTTCACTATGAAGTTTAGGGAAATCGAGAGGATACTTATTGCTGACGGATGGCGATTCAAATGCGCTGTTGGATCGCATCATCAATATATCCACTCAAAGAAGCCCGGTAAAGTGACCGTTCCCTATCATACGGGAGATGTCGCGCCAGTCATCGTTCGTTCTATTTTCCGTCAGGCCGGGATATCAAGGAGTAACAAATGAAACTTACATACCCTGCGATCTTTTACAAAGACAATGCCGACGGCTGCTATGCCGTCGAGGTTCCCGATCTCCCCGGATGCGTCTCCGGTGGTTCTTCACTGGCAGAGGCCATTCTTATGGCCGCGGATGCGGCCTCGGGGTGGATTCTCTCTGAACTTGAGGACGGCAATTCGCTTCCCCCAACCAGCGATATCGAAGACATCCACCCCGAGGAAGGGGGATTTGTCAATTTTCTTGCGCTCGATATGGATGCCTACATCGAAAAGTATGGCAAAAGCGCGTTGATCAGATCAGCGGCATAGTGCCCCTGTCATTCCGCATCTTGGAAACGGGACCGAGCGGCGCAAGCGCCGAACCGTTCGTAGAACGGCATGCGCAATGCGCCCCCCCTCTCCCTCGCGGAATCTATCCGCAAGGGGCGGGGAGGGGGCGGCGCGCGTTCAAACGCGGGGAAAATGACGGTATCGCTCACTATTTCCACACAGGAACACGGAGATACGGAGGTCACGAAGTCCCAACGATAAAAAAATTCGCAGACCGCATTTATGCGGCCGCATGTATGCGGCCGCATTTATGCGGCAATCAGCGTTTCCCTAAATAGGGAGTAGGGTGCGCGTTACAAGTGGGTTGCGCGTACCACCGTGAAACTATCCGGTAGTCCGCGCAACTTACGCACCAAGCGTACCCTACTCCCCACTAGCAGCCTGTAGCACTTTGAATAATTCGATAAAAAATTCGCGTGATTTCACGCTTTTCGAGGCTGCTGGGGTTGGGCTTCCGCCCAACCCAGGAGTTTTTAGAGTAAATTTTTGCCTGCCCACTTGTAAGTGGGCAGGCAAAAATCTCTAATTTTTAGTGCGCTTTAGTCAAAGCGCTACAAACTCCTAGCCACTCCCCACTCCAGAGAGTATTCGTTAATTCCGGCACATAGAGGTCCGGTGCCAAAACAAGGGCGGCATTTTTTAGAGCTTCACTGAATGAATACGCCTTTGCTTTGTGCATCAGAATTTCCATCGCTCCGCACACATCGATAACCACCGTCATCTGGTTCTATCCTCTCGTACAAACACTGTATAATCCGCTTCCCGCGCCTGACGGGGCACCAGACGGGTGCGGCTTCTTTCCAATGCGGAACATCTTCGCCCTTTGTTGGATTGGGGCGCACCAAGCCCTTTCTGTATAAGGACGATGGTTTGCTGAGCGATAGTCAGGTTCTGCCGCTGTGCCGCTAAAGATAGTCTGGCATACATATCCTGCGGAACGTTAGGTACCTGTAATAATGGCATATATCCTCCTGTTGGTATTTAAGAGCCTGTTTTATACGAAATGATCAAGAGGAGGGTCGGGCGGCCGGCGGCCGCTTGGGGAGTGGGGAATGGACACTGCGATAGCCGCATTTCAGATGGAGATAATCGCTCGCGATCCGGCGCTGAAGCGGACGTATGACGCCTACGACAAGGCCGAGTCCGACTGGGTGACCAGCATGAACACAGTCAGAAAGAGATTGACGACCTCCAGGCCGAAATCACAAAACTGCGGCGCAGGCTGAGCGGGAAGTAGACCGACAAACGACGAACGACGACTATTTCTCGTTTATCGCTTCCCCCTACTCCGCCTTGCACACCACCCGGAAGCCCCAATTGTAGTTCCTGCCGTCGGGGTCGCTGTCGTCCCGGTAGGACACGGTGCAGAAGGAGGCACTGCCGTGCCAACTGCCGCCGCGTAACACGCGGCGAGATCCCGAAGCGGCGCCGGTTGGGTCCGTCACCGTCTCCGGGCTTATCGTCCCGCGCCAGTCCCAGCACCACTCCCACACATTCCCGCTCATGTCGTGCAGCCCGAGCAGGTTCGCCGCCTTCCCGCCCACAGGGTGGGTTGCGCTGCCGGAATTGTCATAGTACCACGCCACGTCTTCTTCCGTGTTACTTCCCGAGTACGTGTACCCCCAGTTCGTCGTGTTCGCGGTATTGCCGCCCCGCGCCGCCGCCTCCCACTCCGCCTCGGTCGGCAGCCGGTAGCCTGACGACCCGGCCTTCATGTACACCGTGTCCGACAGCGATTTTATCACCGTCGTGCAGCCGGTATTACTGTAGTACACCGGCGTCTTCCCCGTCATCTCGCTGTAGGCGTTGCACCACACAATCGCGTCCCGCCAAGAGACACACGTTGCCGGCTCGGTCTTTGCCGCAGTCGGCGCCGCGCCGTCCGTGCCGTCATGCCCCTCGCGCCCCGCGCTGCTCTCAAGCGTGTACCCGTTGGCATTCGCCCAGGTCTTCACCTCGTACCACAACTCGTACGTGGTCTCGTACTTGGCCATCTTATATGGGCTCAGGGTGACGTAACGGCCGCT
>JAISTO010000199.1 GCA_031272575.1 Treponema sp.
GAGGTGATGGTCCGCTACCTGAACGGAGAGCCCCAGATGGAACTTACGCGGAATGCCGATTACCAGATACCCCGCTACTTCAAGGCCGGGCGCATCGACATGGGGGCGCTGCTTGCGGATTTCCAGGCGTTCTGGCGCGAAAACAGCGAAATCTGGCGCAAACGCTACGAGTACGAGGAGGCCGCCCCGCACCTCGTGTTCCAGGCGTTCTTGCAGCGGGTAATAAACGGCGGTGGAGAAATCATTCGGGAACTGGCGCTTGGGTCGCGGCGGGCCGACATCTGCGTGCTTTACGAAGGCAAAAAGTACCCGGTGGAACTAAAGATTTTCCGCGGGGAAAAAACCATCGCGGAGGGCCTTGAACAGACGGCTGCCTACATGGACAAACTCGGCTGCGCCGAGGGCTGGCTCCTCGTGTTCGACCGCGGCGCGGAAAAGCCCTGGAACGAGAAATGCTACATGCGGGAAGAGGCGTTCGCGGGGAAAAAGATCACCGTCGTGGGGTGTTAGCCCCTCCCCGTGGGCAAAAAGGCGGCGAACCTTGCCGGGCCGGTACGGGCCGCCTTACCGCAGGCAGACCGCCTCGACAAGGTTCAGGCCGCCGGCGCTCACCTCTACGTCATGGTACTCCACGGCATGTAGTACGCGGCCCCCTCCGAGGAAGCGCACGGTGAACGAGTAGGTCCCCGGCTCGAGGGTAAGGCCCCCCACGAAGGCCTTGCCCGGAAAGTAGCGCCCCATGCGGAGGTCCGCCTGCTCCGACGCGTTCGCCGCGATCTGGCCGAGCACCCCAAGCGCCATCATAAGGCTGCCGGCCGCCGCGGTCCTGTCGTTGCTGCTCTGGCTCATCGCGCCGCCCACATCCCGCGTCGCAACGGCGGCGGTGTTTTTCAATATCGATCGCAGTACCGTTTTGCGCGTAATGGCCCCCACCTTGCTGCGAAAAGTTTCGCGCGCTACCGCGTCAATGTCCTCGAGGAGTTCCAGGTTGACTGTAGTGCCATCCTCGAGGACCAGGTCGATGGCGTCGATGAACGAATGCCGTGACACCATTTCCGGCAGGGCGATCTTCATGGGGTTCATATCGCTCCCCAGGGGCACCCAGGTGACCCTTTCCCTCTTGACCGGCGCAAGGCCGGAAAAGGCGAGCACATTGAGACGCGCCTTCTCTTTGGGGATAGTCATGTCATCCTTGAGGGAAGAGGGGATCGGGAAGCGGTACAGCTCCGGCGCGTTCCGGTACGCGGCCGCGAGGCCCTCGTAGTCGATGCGGGCGTCGTCGCCCCTGCCCCCGGCCCGGTAAAAGAGGACCCCCAGATACCGGGAAAGCGCGGAATTGGCGAATTTGGAGATATACCATTCGGCGGAACTGGGGGCATCGTATTCGTTAATGTTGGCCATTTTGCGTTTTACGACAGAATACTTGGTTTCGAGATAATTGAGTTTTTCGTTCATGTGCCGAATTTCGACGATCGCGTCATCGACATTGCCCTCGTGGTAATAGTTGAGCGCGTTGAACACGTTGATATAGAGGTCCTCGTAATCTTCGCCGTCGTAGTTTTTGCTGTTGTCGTTGACAATAGCCGATGCGGTGAGGCGGGCCGCGCTCTGCGTGTACGCCTCCTCGATATGCTCCTCGCCCGAGGCAAGGAGTTCGATCGACTCGCGGTACCTGCCGCCGTAATGGGCAAGCAGGCCCTGATCCAGTTCGTACAGGATGACGTCGGTACTCTGATGGTAAAGCAACGCCTTTTGCTCGTCAAGGGTGACGGCCGCCTCGTCGTAGCGCCCCGCCTCCGCAAAATGGTCGGCCTGGACGTAACTGCCCATAGACCGGCACGCCATCGAAACCGGCGCAAAAAGCGCCCCCAAAACCGCCGCCGCCAAAAGCGCCCGCGGCCTTCGTCGTTGCCGCATAGTTCCTCCGAATGCAGAGTATAGCATAAAACACGCATTTTATGCTACACTGTCCTCATGAATACACACGCGCTTGAAAAAATTGCGCTCTCCGTGAGGGCGCTCAGCATAGACGCCATCGAGAAGGCGGCCTCCGGGCATCCGGGGATCTGCCTCGGGGCCGCGGAACTGGGGGCCTTCCTCTACGGCGAGGCCCTGCGCCATGACCCCTCGGCCCCCGCCTGGCCGGATCGGGACCGCTTCGTGCTGTCGGCAGGGCATGGGTCCATGCTGCTCTACTCGCTCCTTTTTCTGGCAGGCTATCCTATCACCCTTGATGATATAAAGCGTTTCCGGCAGGCGGGGTCCCTGGCCGCCGGGCACCCGGAGTACGGCTGGACCGCGGGGGTCGAGGCCACGACCGGCCCCCTGGGGCAGGGCTTCGCCATGGCCTGCGGCATGGCCCTCGCGGAGACCATGCTCGCCGCGCGCTTCAACACGGCCGCGCACCGCGTCGTCGATCACTACACCTACACGCTCGTGGGGGACGGCTGCCTGGAAGAGGGCATTAGCCACGAGGCCGCCTCGCTTGCCGGGCACCTGCGGCTCGGCAAGTTGATCGCCTTCTACGATTCGAATCATATCAGTATTGACGGGGATACGGCCCTCAGTTTCAGCGACGACACGGCCGGGCGCTTCCGCGCGTACGGCTGGCAGGTCCTTTCCGGCTCGATGTACGACTTCGCGGGCCTGGCCGCGCTGCTTGCACAGGCGAAGGCCGATCCCGAGCGCCCCAGCCTCATCATCCTGGATAGTATCATCGGCAAGGGCGCGCCCACCAAACAGGGCAGCGCGGACTCGCATGGGGCGCCGCTCGGGAGCGAGGAGGCCGCCCGCGCGAAGGAGGCCCTGGGCATACCGGGCGATTTTTATGTTGACGGGGACGCTCTCGCCCACTTCGCGCGGAAGCGGGTTGAGTGGCGGGCGGCCCGCGAGGCCTGGGAGGCGGCGTTCGCGGCCTGGTCGAAAGAGTATCCCGCAAAGCGCGCTGAGTGGGACCTCTGCTTCGGCGGCAAGGCCCTGCCCCTCGCGCCCGAGGACGCGCCGCGTTTCGCGGTGGGGGACAAGATCGCCACCCGCGGCGCGGGGAACAAGGCGCTGGGGGCCCTTGCAAAAATCAACCTGAACCTCGTGGGGGGCTCTGCCGACCTGAAAGGCCCCAATGCGGTGGGGCTCCCCGCGGAGGCGGGGGTCTACTCGGCCGCAAACCGGGCCGGGCGCTACCTTCACTTCGGGGTGCGGGAGTTCGCGATGGCCGCTATCTGCAACGGGCTGCAACTGCATGGGGGGCTGCGGGCCTACTGCGCGACCTTCATGGTCTTCAGCGACTACCTGCGGCCCGCGCTGCGCCTCGCCGCGCTCATGCGGCTGCCGGTGGTCTTCGTGTTCACCCACGACTCGATCTTCGTGGGCGAGGACGGCCCCACCCACCAGCCCGTCGAGCACCTCGCGAGTTTCCGCGCAATGCCGGGCCTGCGCGTGCTGCGCCCCGCGGACGCGGAGGAGACCGTCGCGGCCTGGGAGGCGGCGCTCGCGCGGCAGGACGGCCCCACGGTGCTGGCCCTGAGCCGCCAGACCATACCCGTCTTCGCCAAGGCGGACCCGTCCTGGCGCGCTTCGATGGCGCGGGGCGCTTATCTGTCGAAGGCCGCGCGCGCGGACGGGGGCGCGGAGGGCATCACCCGCGAGGTAACGGTGATCGCTACCGGCTCCGAGGTGCCCCTGGCGCTCGAGGCCGCGGCAAAGGCGGAGGCCGCGGACGTCCGGCTGCGCGTGCGGGTCGTGTCGATGCCCTGCCGCGAGGTGTTCGCCGCGCAGGACGCGGCCTTCCGCGCCACGCTGCTCCCCCCGGGGAGCCGCGTGGTCGTCTGCGAGGCCGCCGCGGGCCAGGGCTGGGAGCGCTTTGCCGCCCCGGAGGACCTCATGTCGCTCGAGCGCTTCGGGGTCTCCGCCCCCGGCCCCAGGGCAGGCGAGGCCCTGGGCTTCAGCGCCGACGCGCTGGCGGAGAAACTGTGAACATCATCCTTTTTGAAGAACATGAACGGGGGAAGCCCCTGCCGCGCCGCGACCCGCGGGCTGTCCACCTCGTCAAGGTGCTCCGCAAGAAGCAGGGGGATACCTTCGAGGCCGGCCTTATCGACGGGGACAAGGGGCAGGGCCTCATCGAGGGCTTTCGGTTCGACGGGGCGCTTCAGTACTCGCTCAGGTTGACCGAAAGCGCGCCCCCGCGCTACCCCCTGCGCATGGCGGTGGGTTTTGTGCGCCCCATACAACTGCGGCGTATCCTGCGCGACCTTTCCGCCATAGGGACGGCCGCGATCGATCTGGTGAACACCGAGTTAGGGGAAAAAAGTTACCGTGAAACGAAACTGCTGAGCGGCGGCGGGGCGCGGGCCGCGCTGATCGAGGGGGCGGCGCAGGCGCGGGATACGCGGCTGCCCGCGCTCGCCTGTTACGACAGCGTGGAGGCCTGGCTTGCGGAACGCCCCTGGGAAAAAGGCCTGGGCCTGAAGGAAGGCGCCTACGGATGGAACCTTTACGCCGCGGGGGTGCGGGCCGCGCCGAGGAGCCCCCTCCTCGTGGCCGCGGATAACGTGCGCCCCGTGGGAAGTTTCGCCCTGCTCGGCGCGCTGGGGCAGGCGGTCGTCGCGGCGGTCGGCTCGGAGCGGGGCTGGTCCGACAACGAGCGCGCGGCGCTGGACGAGGCGGGTTTCGAGCGCCTCTCGCTTGGGCCGCGGCCCCTCCGCACGGAGACGGCCTGCACCGCGGCCGCGGTACTCGCCCTGGAAAAAATGGGCGCCCTTTGAGCCTGTTCAACAGCAGGACGTACGCGCCCTTCCCTATCCCCAAAAGCTAAACTTGTCCCATAACTTAGATTAAGAATTTATCCACAGATTTACACAGATAGACACAGATAATCACCGATTTTCACCAAATTAAAGACACGATTAGTAATAAAAAATCTGTGG